>CABPWH010000021.1 GCA_902461085.1 uncultured Collinsella sp.
CCACTTAATGTGGCCTCCGTCGTGAGCAGGACTGTAGAGCAGGAAACTTAGCCCGTGCCGGGGCCGCTGAGCCCTGACCGGCGGGATACACAGGTTCAGATGGGGCTTTGATGCATGGGTGGTCTGTTGTTGTGCAAATGGGTATCATACTGTAGTTATTGCATCGACTCTGTGATGCATGTTTGTACGTTCCCGGCGGTCGGTTTGCCAGAAGCGCCCCGTCGGTTGTTCCAGACCCGTTTCGAAGAAAGGAAACAACACTAACCTATGGCAGTTAAAAAATCATCTCCCTTGAAGATCATTCCGCTCGGCGGCCTTGACGGCATCGGCAAGAACATGACGGTCTTCGAGTGCGGCGACGACATGGTGCTCGTCGACGCTGGCCTCATGTTCCCCGACGACTCCCAGCCCGGTATCGACCTGGTGCTTCCTGACTACACCTACGTTCTTGAAAACGAGGAGAAGCTCCGCGGTATCGTCGTCACCCACGGCCACGAGGACCACACCGGTTCGCTTCCGTACCTGCTGCAGGATCTCAACAACAAGGTGCCCATCTTCTCGAGCAAGCTGACGCTTGGCTTTATCGAGGGCAAGCTTTCCGAGTTCCGCATCCGCGCACCCAAGTTCCGCGAGGTCAAGGGCGGCAGCCATGTCAACCTCGGCGGCATTTCGCTCGACTTCTTCTCGATGACGCACTCCATCCCCGGCGCTCTGGGCGTGTTCATCCGCACCAATCAGGGCACCGTTATGCACACCGGCGACTTTAAGCTCGACCAGACGCCCATCGACGGCGTCACGCCCGACTATGCCGCTATCAGCCGCTTTGCCAAGCAGGGCATCGATCTGCTGCTTTCCGACTCCACCAATGCCACGGTTCCCGGCTTTACCAAGTCCGAGGCCGAGGTTGGTCCCAACTTGCTGCACGCCATCAAGAACGCCCCGGGTCGCGTGTTCGTCGCGTCGTTCTCGAGCCATATCCATCGCCTGCAGCAGATCTGCGATGCCGCCCGCAAGTGCGGCCGTAAGGTCGTTGTGACCGGTCGCTCCATGCTCACGAACACCCGCGTCGCGCGCGAGCTGGGCTACCTCAACATCGACGATGCCGATATCATCGATGCCTTCGATATCGATAACCTGCCCGACGACAAGATCGTCGTCATGTGCACCGGTTCGCAGGGCGAGCCGCTGTCGGCCCTGTCCCGCATGGCCAACGGAGAGCACAAGACGCTCTCCATCCACGAGGGCGATACCGTCATCCTCTCGGCAACTCCTGTTCCCGGCAACGAGAAGGCCGTCCAGCAGGTCGTCAACAGCCTGGCCAAGCTCGGTTGCGACGTGTGGGATAAGAACCGCGCTCTTGTCCACGTCTCGGGCCACGGTAGCCAGGAGGAGCTCAAGCTCCTGATGGCCATGGCCAAGCCCACGTACTTTATGCCTGTTCACGGTGAAGCCGTGCATCTGCGCGCCCATGCCCAGCTGGCTCGCAAGATGGGCATCAAGGACGATCATATCTTTATCCTCGATAACGGCGACACGCTCGAGATGCGCGGCGGTATCGTCAAACGCGGTACGCCCGTCGAGTCCGGCGTCGTCTACGTCGACGGCCTGCGTATCGGCGATACCGACCCCATTGTCCTGCGCGATCGCCAGAAGCTCGCCAACGACGGCATGGTCACGGCCGTTGCTATCGTCTCGCTCAAGCACAAGAAGATCGAGGCCATCGAGTTCTCGGGCCGCGGCGTCTCGTTTGCCATCGACGACCAGTTCTCCGAGGATGCCTCCGCGTCCATTATGAAGACGATCGAGAAGGGCAAGTTTAGCTTTACGAGCAGCGGCTCCGATGCCATTCGCAAGGCCGTGCGCGATTCGCTCTCCAACTTTATTTGGAGCCGTACGCGCACCCGTCCGATGATCATCCCGGTCGTCATGGAGGTTTAGTTTGGCGCGCGGATCTGCACAAAACGCCAAAGGCAATAAGGCCAATAACCAACCGGCATCTGCTAAGGGTGCCGGTTCCCATCTGCGTGCCAATAAGGGCCACGAGGCCGACTTCGACGATTTTGAGCCCTTGGTCGAGCCCTCGGCCAACCGCGATATCGCCGGCGTGGTCATCGCCGTTTTGGCGATTGCGTCCTTCATTGCCGTGATTTCGCCGGCGACCGCACCCGTTACGGCTGCGGTTGCCGGTTTCTACCACCTGGGCTTTGGTCTGGGCGCCTACGTGCTGCCGATCGTTATTTTGCTGTTTGCCGCCACGCTCTTTTTAGGCGAGGACTCGCCGCTCAACGCGCGCTCGGTCGCGGGCGGAGCCGTGGTCTTTATCGCCGTTGTCTCCATTCTTTCTCTGATGGTGCCGGGTACGAGCGACTCGTGTGACCTTATGTTCACGCCGCAAAATTTGTCCGCCTCGGGTGGCTACATCGGTGCGTTTATTGCGAGTGCGCTGCAGAATGCCCTGGGTAAGCCTATCGCGATGGTAGTCCTGTTGGGCCTTGTCGTCGTGGGCTTGGTCATCATCGGCTTTTCGGTGGGTGGCGTGCTGCGCTCTGCTCGCGACCGTGCGGCCGATTTTGCCGAGCGCCGTCGTGCCGATGTCAACGCGAGCCCGTGGGGTGACGACGAAGCCCTGTCGGTGCCCGGCGTTGCCCGTCCGCACCTGAGCATTCTTCGTCAAAAGGGCTCCGATGCTGCCGTGACCACGGTCATGGGCAACGATGAGGACCCGGTTTTGGACGATGACGACGAGGACGAGGATCCGTTTGTCGACGTGTCCGATGCCGTGGAGGCCGAGCGCGCTAAGACGACGCTGCTGCCGCGTCGTCATGTTAAGAAGGGCAAGGCCACGCCCAAACTCAACACGAGCGAGCCCGACCCGTCTTGGTCCGATAGCGAGATTGAGCTCACTGAGGGTGATGACGAGGACGACGAGGCTCCGATTGAGACCGCAAAGACAACTTTGCTGCCGCGTCGTCATGCCAAGCGCGACCAGGTAACCGGTCAGCTTTCGATGGAAGACGACCCCGATAAGATCGACGAGTCCGAGCCGCCGTTTGCCGTGAATCCTGTCTCGGCAGCACCTCAGATTCCCGACTTCTTGAAGCATCCCAAGGTTGCCGATGCGCCTGCCTCGAGTGCTGTCGAATCGGCTGCGGCTAGCGATGGGGGAGCGGACGGTGGCGCCGCAGATAACGAGGGCGAAGAAGAGGACGGCCTCAAGCTCCCGCCGCTCGAAATCCTGCATGCCAACCCGCAGTCGGCTTCCGCCGCGTCTTCGGACAAGGAGCTGGAGCAGACCGCTGAGTCACTGCAATCCACCTTGCTTGAGTTTGGCCGCAGTGCCCGCGTGGTCGGCTGGATCGCCGGCCCCACGGTGACGACCTTTAAGCTGCAGCCTGGTGAGGGCGAGCGCGTGAGCAAGATTTCGAGCCTCGAGGACGATATCGCGCTTTCGCTCGCTGCCCAGTCGGTACGTATCTTTGCCCCGATCCCCGGCACCTCGCTCGTGGGCATCGAGATTCCCAATCGCAAGCGCCAAAACGTCAATCTGGGCGACGTGCTGCCCTATGTTAAGGGCGGTCCGCTCGAGCTGGCCATTGGTCGCGATGCCGAGGGCACGCCGGTTGTCGCTGACCTCGCCAAGATGCCCCACCTGCTTATTGCCGGTACGACCGGTTCTGGTAAGTCGGTGATGATCAATTCCATCATCACGACCCTGCTCATGCGCGCCCTTCCCGAGGACGTTCGCCTGATCATGGTCGACCCCAAGCGCGTCGAGCTTGCGGGCTATAACGGTCTGCCGCATCTTTACGTGCCTGTAGTGACCGAGCCCAAGCAGGCCGCGAGCGCTCTGCAATGGGCCGTGTCCGAGATGGAGCGTCGCCTGAAGGTCTTCGAGCGTCTCAACGTGCGTAAGATCTCGACCTACAACGAAAAGCAGGCCGCCGGCGAGTTTGAGCATTACGATAACCCGCCGCAAAAGATGCCCTACCTGGTCATCATCATCGACGAGCTCTCGGACCTGATGATGGTCGCCGGTAAGGATGTCGAGGCCTCGATCGTGCGTATTGCTCAGCTGGGCCGTGCCGCCGGTATCCACCTTATCGTGGCCACGCAGCGCCCGAGCTCCAACGTGGTGACGGGCCTCATCAAGGCCAACATCACCAACCGCATCGCCTTTAACGTCGCCACGGGCATCGACTCGCGCGTCATCATCGACCAGATGGGTGCCGAAAAGCTCACCGGTTTGGGCGACATGCTGTTCTCTAAGGTCGACTGGGGCAAGCCCCGCCGTATCCAGGGCTGCTTTGTCTCGGATGATGAAATCAACGAGATCGTCGAGTTCGTCAAGTCGCAGAGCGAGCCCGACTACCACGAGGAGATCCTGTCTGCCGTGGCGCCCGCTTCCATGTCCATGGCGGGTGGCGGCGGCATTGTCCGTACCGGAGTCGCCGAGCCGCAAGACGATGATCCGCTCATTTGGGAAGCCGCCCATATTGTGGTGGAATCGCAGCTTGGCTCCACATCTGGCCTGCAACGTCGTCTGAAGGTTGGCTATGCGCGTGCCGGGCGTATTATGGATATGCTGGAAGAAAAGGGTGTCGTCGGCCCGCCCGACGGTTCCAAGCCGCGCGAGGTTCTGCTGGACGAAGAGGGTCTTGCCGCGCTGGAATCTGTCGACGCCGAGATGGCACGTGAAGATCGTGAGTTTGGAGGATTCTGATGGCTGCACGCTTTGGTGACATGCTGCTCGAGCAGCGTCGCCGAATGGGCCTTTCCATTCAGCAGGTCGCCAACACCATCAAAATCAGGCCGCAGATCATCGAGTTTTTCGAGACCGGTAACTTTGCTTCGATGCCGCCGCGCGGCTATGCGCAGGGCATGATTTCGAGCTATGCTCGCTTTTTGGGCCTCAATCCGCGCGAGGTCGTCAATGCCTACTTTGACGACCTGATGGCATACGAACGCGAGACGTCGCAGCAGGGCGGTCGTTTTCAGGACGCCGCCGGCTACGTCAATTCGCGTTCCTCGGTCGATAACGGGCGCTTCCTGATGGTTCAGGGCGGTCGTTCGACCCGCTATGGACAGCGTCCTCAGCAGGCCGGTTATATTACTGAGACGGGTTCGGGCGAGGAGATTCGCTCACAGCGTGACCGGTTCCGCAGTACGCCGATGCCCGAGGACCGTGCACTTCCTGCTGCCCGCGGCGTGGCGCGTGACCCTCGTGCCGGCTACGGCGACGGCGGCTATTCCGATCGCGGTTACCGTGGTGCCTCTATGGGACGCTCTCGCGGTGGCTATTCGGATGCCGATACCACGCAGGTGACGCCGCGTCTTCGCTCTCAATCACAGCCGTATGGCCAGCGCTCTTCGGCTCCGCGTTCGGTCCAGCGTGGCTATCAAGGCCGCGGTGAACTTGCGCCCCGCTCGGGTCAGCGCAGCCTTCAGAGCCAGGGCGGCTATCGCGGCCGTTCCGATAGCAATCGCGGTCGTATGCCTCAGGGAGGCGGCCGCAGCAGTTCCAGTCGTGGGCGCGGCGGATCACGTACTCCTCAAAACAACGGGCTCGATCCGCATATCGTCTACGCCGGCATCGGTGCCGTGGCGTTGCTGCTGATCGTGCTCATCGTGGTGCTTCTGCGCGGCTGCGCATCTTCGGCGCCCGAGACCACGCCCGAGACGCCCACTGCCACCAAGACGACGACTAAGAAGTCTTCTAAGAAGACCGAAACGGTCGACGAGGATGAAGACACCGATGAGGCGACGGATGAGTCGACTGATTCGGACGCCACCAAGACGACGGCCAAGAAGGAAGAGAACGAGGTCACGAAGGTCAAGGTCTCCGTTGCCAAGGGAAAGACCGCGTGGATTGAGGTCAAGGTCGACGGAAAGTCGGTCTATGGCGCCCAGGCGACTGGCCCCTTTGAGCAGGAGTACACGCCCGAGTCCTCGATCGAGATCACCACGTCCAAGCCTTCCGATGTCACCGTTACCAAGAACGGCGAAAAGGTCCGTTACGATACCAAGACCTCGGGCGTGGCGCGTGTGACGATCACCGTTCCCAAGAAGGAGACGACTGATTCCGAGAATGGTGAAAGTTCTGATGGTACCGACACCACCGATGGTACCGATACCACCGACGGTACCGATGCCCAGTCCACGGATGGCGCCGATACCGCAACTGACGGTCAGACACCCACCGATTCTACCGACAATTCGTACGATAGCTACTAGGCCGCTCGTACGCGAAAGGAAACATCATGGCTAAAGATTCCAGCTTCGACGTCGTGTCCGAGGTCAACATGCAAGAGGTCGACAACGCCTTCCAGCAGGCCACGCGCGAGATTTCCCAGCGCTATGACCTTAAGGATTCCGGCGCCACGATCGAGCTTTCGAAGGGCGACAAGCTCTTTACGATCAACGCCCCGGCCGACTTTGTCTCCAAACAGATTGTTGACGTGCTGAGCTCCAAGCTCATCAAGCGCGGCATCGACCTCAAGGCTGTCTCGTGGGATGCTCCGCAGGCGGCATCGGGCGGCACCGTGCGCGTGCTCGGCCATATCGTCGAGGGTATCGACCAGGCGACCGCCAAGAAGATCAACAAGGACATCAAGGACCAAAAGCTCAAGGTCAAGGTGACCATCGAGGCCGACAAGCTGCGTGTTTCCTCTGCTTCGAAGGACGCGCTGCAGACCGTGATCCAGTTCCTGCGCGACCAGGACTACGGCCAGCCGCTGCAGTTCACCAACTACCGCTAATATCAATCGAAAGGACCGCTCTCCAACATGGATACACCGTTGGGCTCCGTACTCTACATCACCCTCGGGTGCGCTAAGAACGAGGTCGACACCGACCACATGCGTTCTCTTTTGACCGCCGCGGGCTACGAGGAGGCATTCGACCCTCAGGATGCCGATATCGCTATCGTCAATACTTGCTCGTTCCTCGCCTCCGCAACGTCCGAGAGCATCGAGACCACGCTCGAGCTCGCCAACGAGGTTCAGGACGGCGTTCGTTCTTGCCCCATCGTCATGTGCGGGTGCGTGCCGTCACGCTACGGCGACGACCTGCCCGACGAGCTGCCCGAGGTTGCGGCCTTTGTGAAGGCCGACGAGGAAGACGGCATCGTGGCGGTCATCGATGATGTGCTGGGCGTGGAGCGCGAGATTGCCGCCTATATTCCGCAGGTCAAGCGCACCGTCGAGGGCGCTGTCGCCTATGTCAAGATCTCCGATGGCTGCAACCGCTTCTGTAGCTTCTGCATGATCCCGTATATCCGCGGTCGTTATCACTCGCGCAATGCCGAGAGCATTATCTCCGAGGTGCGCGACCTGGTCGCCGGTGGCGTGCGCGAGATCGTTTTGATCGGTCAGGACACGGGCATCTGGGGTACCGACTTTGCCGACGAGGACCTCGCCGAGGGCTCGCCGCGCAATCTGGCGCAGCTGTTGCAGGCCGTTGCTGAGGCGGTGCGTTCTCATAACGTATGGGTCCGCGTACTCTACCTGCAGCCCGAGGGCATGACCGACGAGCTTATCGAGACCATCCGCGATACGCCCGAGGTGCTGCCCTATATCGATATCCCCGTGCAGCACTGCGACGCGCGCATCCTCAAGGCCATGCGTCGATCCGGTTCGCGTCAGGAGCTCGAGGACCTGTTCCGTGACCTGCGCGAGCGTATCCCCGGTATCGTGATTCGCTCTACGGCCATGGTCGGCTTCCCGACCGAGACCGAGGACGAGTTCCGCGATCTTATTGACTTTATGGACACAGTCGGCTTTGATTACACGAGCGTCTTTGCCTACTCGCGTGAGGAGGGCAGCCTGGCCGCCAAGATGGAAGGTCAGGTTAACGAAGAGGTTAAGCTCGAGCGCGCCCAGGAGGCCATGGATCTGGCCGAGTCGCTCGGTTTTGCCGCCACGGCGGCCCATGTGGGCGAGCGCGCCCAGGTGATTGTCGACGGCATCGAGGAGACCGAGGACGGTGCCGAGCTCATCGGACATGCCTGGTTCCAGGCGCCCGATTCCGATGGTGCGGTGCATCTGGATGCCAGCGAGGCATCTGTGGGCGATATTCTGACGGTCGAGTTTACCGATAGCTTCTGCTACGAGCTTATCGGTCATGTTGTGGAGTAGGAGAGCGTCGTGGCTAACGAGAGCAATAAGGAACTGACGAGTGTTTGGACGCCCGCCAACATCGTGACGTGCGTGCGCATCGTCTTTATTCCGGTGTTCATGATTGTGTCGGCGCTGTCTCACACAAGCGTTGCCGGTACGGATTGGAGCACCTTCGACGGTCCGCTCGCCGCTGGCGCCTTTATTCTGTACGTCATCCTGTCGTGCACCGATAAGGTTGATGGCTACCTGGCTCGTTCGCGCAACGAGATCACCGACTTCGGCAAGTTCCTGGATCCCATCGCCGATAAGTTGCTCGTGTTCTCGGCCCTGCTGCTGTTCTTGGACTTTGGTGCCGTTACTGTGTGGTCGGTGTTCATCATCCTGTTCCGCGAGCTGCTGGTGAGCGCCCTGCGCATGGTCGCGAGCGCGGCCGGTGTTGTCGTTGCCGCCGATAAGCTTGGCAAGTACAAGACGGCGACTACGATGGTCTCCATCTGCGGCTACCTGTGCGTCTTTGCGATGACCGGCCTCCAGTTGGGGCCTGCGGAGCTGTTGCTCGGTCTCTATGGCGTCTCACGCTTCCTGTACGCCGTGGCCGTTATCCTGACCGTTATCTCGGGCGCTCAGTACTTCTGGAACTGCCGCAAGATCGTCTTTTCGGTCTAGGTCCTGGTAGGCATGACGGAATCATATGAGCAGATTGCCGCGCATAACGAAGAGCTCGCACGCGATATTGTCGAGCGTGCAAGCGTTCGTGGTGTGACGGTTTCGACGGCTGAATCTCTAACAGCGGGCATGATCGCCTCGACGATCGCCGATATCCCCGGTGCCTCGGCGGTGCTGCGCGGCGGTGCGGTGACGTACTGCGACGAGATTAAGCATTGCGTGCTCGGCGTTGAGCAAGAGACGCTCGACCGCTATACCGCGGTGTCGTACCAGACGGCGCGGGAGATGGCTGCCGGTTCGCTGGAGCTGTACCAGAGCGATATTGCCGTGAGCGCGACGGGCTATGCCGGCCCCGGTGGAGGCACCGAGGACGATCCGGCTGGAACCTTTTATATTGGCTGGGCGTATCGCTCGGCCAATGGGGGAGCGCCGGTCGTGGACTCCATTCGTTGTCACTATGAGGGCGATCGTTCATGCGTCCGTGCCCATGCGGTCGCTGAGGCACTGGGTCGCTTTGTCTACGTGCTCGATTCTATGGAATAGACGTGTTTTAAGGGGCCTCCGGGCCCCTTAATTGTGGAGATAGGGACCTCTGGCGAATTTGATCTTTGTGCAGGTAGTTATCGTAATCTTGCTCGTCATGCGTTGCTTGGTTCGCCTGCGGTCAAGTTTTTGGTCAGTGTTTGGTCGGCTTTTGGTTGGGTTTTGGAAAGGTCGGCTGCATATGATTTATCTGAACGGTTGACCACGAACAGCCGTTCGTTTATTATCGATGCAGGTTGTTAAGAGGAGGGCTATTCATGGCCAAGAATTCAGGTCCCGTACGTACCGTTCATGCTCGCACGACGGGTAAAGAGCGCGATGAGATGATCGCCACCACCAAGGCCGAGATCGAGAAGAAATTCGGCCAGGGTTCCATCATGAGGTACGGCGACGGTGGTCCCGAGCTCGAGGTCGAGGCCATTCCCACGGGCGCCCTGGCCCTCGATGCCGCGCTGGGCATCGGCGGCGTGCCGCGCGGACGTATCGTCGAGATTTACGGCCCCGAGTCCTCCGGTAAGACAACGCTTTCGCTCGAGATTTTGGCAGAGGCCCAGGCTATGGGCGGCGTCGTGGCATTTATTGATGCCGAGCACGCGCTCGATCCCACGTATGCCGCGCGTATCGGCGTGGACATCGATGAAGTCCTCATTTCCCAGCCCGATACGGGCGAGCAGGCGCTCGAGATCGTCGACATGCTCGTTCGCTCTGGCGCCATCGACGCCATTGTCGTCGACTCTGTCGCCGCTTTGACTCCGCGTGCCGAGATCGAGGGCGAGATCGGCGACACTACGGTCGGCCTTCAAGCCCGTCTGATGAGTCAGGCGCTCCGTAAGCTCGCAGGCTCGCTCGCCAAATCTAAAACGACCTGCATCTTCATTAACCAGCTGCGCGAGAAGATCGGCGTCATGTTCGGCAACCCCGAGACCACGACGGGCGGCCGTGCCCTCAAGTTCTTCTCGTCGGTGCGCATTGATATTCGCCGCATCGACAGCATTAAGCTCAAGGACGAGGTTATCGGCAATCGTGTGCGTGCCAAGGTCGTTAAGAATAAGGTTGCCGCTCCGTTCCGCTCTGCCGAGTTCGACATCATGTACGGCACGGGTATCTCTAAGGAGGGCTCGATTCTGGACATGGCCGTCGAGTGCGGTATCTGCAAAAAGATGGGCTCTTGGTTTGCTTACGGTGAGGACAAGCTCGGTAATGGTCGCGAGGCCGCTAAGGCCTTCCTGCGCGAACACCCCGATTGTGCTGACGAGATCGAGCATAAAGTTCGCCTCGCCTGCGGCCTTGAATTCGATGACGATGCTCCGTCCGAGGTCGAGCTGACCGATCAGCCCGAAACTGAGGAGTTCGATGAGCTTTACGCCATCGATGGCTCCGCGATGCTCGATGATGACGACGAGTAACGGATGCCCTTATGTCGTATACGGTGACCGAGGCCACGGTCGTCTTTCCCGATAAGAAGGCGACCTCCTCGTTCTCGAGTGGGTATGCATCAAAAAAGCCTTGTGCACATATCGACTGCGAGCTCGAGGGTGGTTTTGAACGATCCATCTGGATTCCTGTTCGTGTCGCGCGCCTGTTCCTTAAAAATCGCCCCGATCTTCCTTGCGATTGGGATGAGTTTCGCGAGGCGGTGCAGCTCATTGAGCGTAAATGCGCGCTTACGATGGTGACTGAGATGCTGTCGCGCCGCGACCATGCCACGGGTGAGGTCCGTGACAAGCTGGCTCGCTACGGTTTTCGCGCGGCCGCGATTGAATTCGCCGTTGAGCGTGCCATTGAGTATCACTTTTTAGACGAGAACCGCTTTTGTTCGTATTTTATCGAGGAGCGCAAGCGACGCGGCTGGGGACAGCGCAAGATTGAGACCGAGCTTAAGCGCCGCCATGTCGTACTCGATGATATCCCCGGCTATCCCGAGGATTTTTTCGCCGTGGAGGACGACTTGGCTCGTGCATCGGCTTTGCTCGCGAAGCGTCGTGTTCCCGAGACACGTGGATTCGAAAAACTCGTCCGGTTTTTGATGGGCAAGGGCTTTTCGTACCACATCGCCGCCGATGCCGTTAAGGCGCGTCTGGATGCCGAACGTGAGGAATGCGCAGTTTAGACACATGCGTTTTGTGTTCCTGCCGTTCACCGCGTTTTAGATGCCTTGCTGGGTCCATTTATTTGACAGTTGTTGCGGTTCAACGTACGATAAACACTGTCATTTGCTTTGTGATATGTGCTCATCTTTGATGAGTTTGTTTATATGTTTATCTGTATCCGACCCGCATAAGCTGCGCCCATATTACTCAAATGTCGCGAGCCGTTCGTAAGGACGGTTCGCTTTGTTGTGTAACGAATCCATAAAAAGGAGTGAGCATGCCTATCATCGCAGCGCTCGTTGGCATCGTTTTGGGTGCCATCGCCGCCATTGCCTACATGCGCACCGCCAAGCAGGGTAGTCTTCACGAGGCCGACGAAAAGATCCAGTCGGCTCACGCACAGGCTGAGTCCCTAATCGGTGATGCAAAGCGTCAGGCCGAGACCCTCAAAAAAGAGGCTCTGCTTGAGGCAAAGGAAGAGATCATCAAGAATAAGCAGGCTGCCGAGGCCGAGGACAAGCAGCGTAAGAGCGAGATTCGTACGCTCGAGAACCGTGTGATGCAGCGCGAGGAGTCCCTCGATCGCCGCAACGATGCCCTCGACAAGCGTGAACATCAGCTGTCCAGCCAGGCTGGCCAGGTCGAGAAGCGCTCCCGTGAGCTTGAGGAGCTTTGCGCCAAGCAGACCTCGGAGCTCGAGCGCATCGCCGACCTGACCCGCGAGGATGCTCACAAGGAGCTTCTCGACAAGGTTCGTGGTGAGGTTACCCACGAGGCCGCTACGATCATCCGTGAGTCCGAGCAGCAGGTTCGCGCCGAGTGCCATAAGACCGCCCAGGAGATCTTGTCTCTGGCGATTCAGCGCTGTGCCGCCGATCACACCGCCGAGGTCACCGTTACCTCCGTGCATATTCCGTCTGACGACCTGAAGGGTCGCATCATCGGCCGTGAGGGTCGCAATATCCGCACCTTCGAGCAGGTTTCCGGCGTCAACCTCGTGATCGACGATACGCCCGAGACCGTCGTGCTTTCGAGCTTCGATCCGGTCCGTCGCGAGACCGCCCGCGTCGCCCTCGAGAACCTTATTGCGGACGGCCGCATTCATCCTGCCCGCATCGAGGAGATGTATCACAAGGCCGCCGACTTGGTTCAACAGCGCGTGCGCGAGGCTGGCGAACAGGCTGCCTTCGATACCGGTATCCACGATCTGCACCCCGAGATTGTTAAGACCCTTGGTGCTCTGCGCTACCGCACCTCGTTTGGTCAGAACGTGCTCCAGCATTCCCTCGAGGTTTCCGACCTGTGCGGCGTGATGGCTTCCGAGCTTGGCCTGGACGTTGTGACCGCCAAACGTGCTGGCCTGCTTCACGATCTTGGCAAGGCTATCGACCATGACGTCGAGGGTCCGCATGCCGTTATCGGCGCCGAGCTAGCCCGTCGCTATGGCGAGAAGCCCGTTATCGTTCACGCTATCGAGGCTCACCACGCCGACGTCGACCCCAACACGGTGCTCGATGTTCTGGTCCAGGCTGCCGATGCCGTTTCTGCCTCTCGCCCCGGTGCCCGTCGCGAATCGGCCGAGAACTACATCAAGCGCCTTGAGAAGCTCGAGGAGATTGCCAACTCCCATGACGGCGTCGAGCGTACCTATGCCATGCAGGCTGGTCGCGAGGTCCACGTCATGGTTCAGCCGGACAAGATCTCCGATGCTCAGTCCACGGTCTTGGCTCATGACATCGCCCATCAGATCGAGGAAGAGATGGAGTATCCCGGTCAGGTGCGCGTCGTCGTGATTCGCGAGAGCCGCGCTGTCGATATCGCTAAATAACATGAACGACGCGAACGAGCTCATCTCATTTATCGCGTCGATGTCGGGGGAGGGCAACCTTCGCGTCGAGGAGAACCTTGGCGAGGGGTATGTCCGCCTCCGCGTTTCGGAGGCCGAACGGCGCCAGGCAAAGCACGACATCCAGCATGTCGAGGATATTGTCATCGAAATGCTGCGCAACGCTCGTGATGCCGGCGCCGACAAGGTCTATCTCGCCACGACCAAGGAAGATGGCGTCCGTACGCTCGTCTTTCTGGATAACGGCTCGGGTGTGCCGCAGGATATGCAGGAGCGCATCTTCGATGCCCGCGTTACTTCCAAGCTTGAGAGCATGAAGATGGATCGTTGGGGCGTTCACGGTCGAGGCATGGCTTTGTTCTCGATTAAGCAGAACACCGACGAGGCGCGCGTTGTCGCGTCGGATGTTGATCTTGGCTCGGTCTTTAAGGTGAGCGTCGCTACCGACCGCCTTGGCGAGCGCGCCGATCAGTCCAGCTGGCCTCAGGCCGTGAAGGACGAGGACGGTCACTATGTCTGCGCCCGTGGCCCTCACAACATCATTCGCGCCGCTTGCGAGTTTGCCCTCGAGGAGTTGCGCGCCTGTGATGTCTATCTGGGGTCACCGTCCGAGATCGCCGCGACGCTGCATGCGCAGGCCTCCAGCCGTCTCGATGCTTCTCGTCTTTTGTTTATCGATGACGAAGCCGAGCTTCCCGTTGTCGATCGCCTGGGTCTTGCTTCGGATGCGGAAGACTTTATCCGTATCTGTTCGGGTTTGGGCCTTGAGATGTCCGAGCGTACGGCACATCGTATCTTGGCGGGCCAGATTAAGCCCGTTCGCGGTGTGACCGCACGCCTGCTACGCGAGCGCGATTCTTCCTCACATGCGTCTGCTCAGGTTGATCTTGCCAAGGATCGTCGCGGGTTGCGTATCGCCAAGGACGACATGGCGCAGTTCTCGCGAGCCGTCGAGCGCGACTTTAACGATCTTGCATCGCGGTACTATCTCAACCTATGCGGTGACCCCAAGATTCGTGTTTCGCGTGATCGTATTACCGTGACGTTCGATCTTGCCAAAGAGGAATAGCATCTTTACCGAGTCCGTTCGGTACGATACAGTTATTGCAGTTAAAACGTACTTTTAAACGCAGGAGTTTCTTCATGGATTGCCTGAAGGTATCAAGCAAATCATCGCCCGCGTCCGTTGCCGGCGCCATTGCCGGCATGGTCAAAGATGGTGTTCCCGTCAATATTCAGTGTGTCGGCGCAGGTGCCGTCAACCAGGCCATTAAGGCTGTGGCCATTGCACGCGGATTTTTGATTCCGACCGGGTTTGATATTTCTTGTGCGCCGGTGTTCTCCGATATCCTCATCAACGGTGAGTCGCGCACGGCCATCCGTCTTTCTATTTACGTTCATCAGATTAATCGAGCTGCTATGGATAACGTTGTGATGGACGACGTTAAGCCTGTTGCATAGAGTATTTACTCTTTGCCCGCCCTCTTTGATCCCGCCTATTCCACCTCGTTAGGACTTATACACATGGACCAGGGTTCCGTACGCGATATTCTTGCCGGTAAAACCTACTTTATCCGCACCTTTGGCTGCCAGATGAATCAGCACGACTCCGAGCGCGTGAGTGGCCTGCTCGACTCGTATGGTTGCCTCATGGCGCTCGATCCAGAGCATGCTGACATTGTCGTGTTCATGACGTGCTGCGTTCGTGAGGCCGCCGACACCCGTTTGTACGGTCAGTGCAACTCTTGTAAGAGCCTCCCGCCTTCGCCCTCGGGCAAGCGCGTGGTCGCCGTGGGCGGCTGCATTGCCCAACGAGACGGCGAGGGCCTGCTCACCAATGTCGATAACGTCAATGTTATCTTTGGCACGCATTCCATCGCGCATGTGGCCGAGCTCATTGCCGAGGCATTCTTGGACGGCAAGCGTCATATTCGCACCAATGAGCACGAGGACACGGATGCTATGAGCATGCCGTGGCATCGTGAGACCCAGTATCACGCCTGGGTCCCCATTATGACGGGCTGTAATAACTTCTGCACTTATTGCATCGTGCCGTATGTGCGTGGTCGCGAAAAGAGCCGCCCTTTCGAGGAGATTGTCGACGAGGTGACCGGGCTCGTACGCCAGGGCGTGCGTGAGGTCACGCTTCTGGGTCAAAACGTCAACTCCTATGGTCGCGATCTGTTTGGTAAGCCGCGCTTTGCCGACCTTTTGCGCGCCGTGGGCGATACGGGTGTAGAGCGTATCTTCTTTACTTCCTCGCACCCCAAAGACCTGCTGCCCGAGACTATCGACGCTATGGCCGAGACGCCTGCCGTCATGCCGCAGCTGCACTTGGCAGTTCAGTCGGGCTCAACTCGCATCCTTAATGAGATGAATCGTCGCTATACGCGCGAGGACTATCTGGGCCTGGTCGATCGCATTCGCAACCGCATGCCCGACATCGCGCTCTCGACCGACATTATCGTTGGCTTCCCGGGTGAGACTGAAGAAGACTTTGAGCAGACGCTCTCACTTGCCGAGACGGTCCGCTATGCTCAGGCCTATACCTTCATCTATTCCAAGCGCGCCGGTACCCCGGCCGCCGAGATTGATGATCCTACGCCGCATGAGGTTATTCTCGAGCGTTTCAACCGCCTGGTTAAGGTTATCGAGACCACGGCACACGAGTATAACCAGGGTGAGCTTCATACTGTGGTTCCGGCGCTCATTGAGGGAACGAGCAAAAAGAATGACGCGGTGCTACTGGGCAAGAGTCCCAAGAATCAGACCGTGCATGCGCCTATCCCAGAGGGTTACAGCATCGACCAGCTTGTTGGCAAGATCGTTGATGTTGACGTTGACGTTGCCAAGACCTGGTATTTGTCTGGCTCCGTTGTGGGCGAGCCGCGCTAATGGTTGCTCCCGGGGCAGGTCTTTCCGCCGTTGCGATCGTCGGTCCGACGGCGGTTGGTAAGAGCGATGTTGCCGATCGTTTGGCAGCTCGTCTTTCGTCCGAAGTGCTGTCGTGCGATGCGATGCAAATCTATCGCGGCATGGATATCGGTACCGCAAAGATGGCGCCCGATGAGTGTACGGCGCCGCTGCGTCTCGTAGACATTGTAGAGCCGGGTGTGGCATATTCTGCTGCGCTTTATCAGGCTGACGCTCGCGCGCATGTTGAGCGCTTGCTTGGCGAGGGCCGCCTGCCGGTGTTTTGCGGGGGTACGGGGCTGTATCTCAAGGCCGCCCTCGATGAGATGGACTTTCCCTCGGGTGAACTTGAGGACGATCGCCGTGCGGGCTATCAGGAGCTTGCCGAGCGTATTGGCGAGGAGGGACTGCATGCCCTGCTTGCCGAGCGCGACCCCGAGTCCGCTGCGGTCATCCACCCCCATAATGTTCGCCGCGTGATTCGCGCTCTCGAAATGCACGATGATGGAGTGTCCTACGCGCAGCAAAAGTCGCAGTTTAGTGTTCCGCGCGAGCATTATCACGCTTTGTGGTTTGGTCTGACGCGTAATCGCGAGGTGCTCTACGAGCGCATTAACCTGCGTGTCGATCTGATGTTTGAACAGGGTCTTGTTGATGAGGTTCGTGGTCTTATGGACCAGGGGCTGAGAGATGCGCTGACTTCGATGCAAGCGATTGGCTATAAAGAGATCATCGATGCCTTTGACGGCGTGATTTCTATGGATGAGGCTCGCGAACTCATCAAGATGCGCTCGCGTCGCTATGCCAAGCGTCAGCTTTCGTGGTTTAAACGCGATGACCGCATCGTGTGGTTCGATATGGACGAGTTTACGATCGATGAGGTCGTTAAGGATATCCTTCACCGTATCGAGGCGGCCTAATGGCTCGGTTTCCCCTCGTTCCCACGGCGCCTGAGCCCGAACGCGCCGTTCTTGTCGGAGTTGAGTGGCGCGATAACGCCTGGCCGCTCGATCGTTCGCTTGACGAGCTTGAGCGCCTGGCCCATACGGCTGGCGCCCAGTGCGTGGCGCGTTTGTCACAGCGTCTGGTTAAGCCGTATCCAAAATCGTTTATCGGCTCCGGTAAGGTTGAGGAGCTTTGCGGGCTCGTGCATCGTATGGATGTCGATGTTGTTATCTTCGACGACGATTTAACGCCCTCGCAGCAGTCTTATCTTGAGAAAGCCGTGGGCGAACCGGTTAAGATTATCGACCGCACGGCGTTGATTCTCGATATCTTTGGCCT
Source organism: uncultured Collinsella sp. (assembly GCA_902461085.1). Taxonomy (GTDB): domain Bacteria; phylum Actinomycetota; class Coriobacteriia; order Coriobacteriales; family Coriobacteriaceae; genus Collinsella. The sequence goes on from CABPWH010000021.1 coordinate 17,457, forward strand.
GCACGCTCAGACCCGTGAGGGCCGCCTGCAGGTGCAGCTAGCCCAATTGCAGTATCTGTTGCCTCGCTTGCGCGGTATGTGGAGCCATCTTGCTAAAGAGCAGACACGCGGTGGCATTGGTTCGCGCTTTGGCCAGGGCGAAAGCCAGCTCGAGGTTGACCGACGTTTGATTCGCAACAAGATTGCCGCGCTTCGTCGCGAGCTTAAGCAGGTTGAACAGCGCCGCGATGTCCAGTCAAAGAGTCGTATCGAGTCGCCGGCGTTCCGCGTTGCCTTAGCCGGTTATACCAATGCCGGTAAGTCGACGTTGCTCAATCGCCTGACCGGGTCTACAGTGCTTTCACAGGACAAATTGTTTGCCACGCTCGATCCGACGACGCGCTCGTATCGCTTGCCCGGCGGTCGTGGTATGACCATTACCGATACGGTTGGCTTTATTCAAAAGCTACCGCATGGTCTCGTTGATGCTTTTAAGTCCACACTGTCCGAGGTCCTTGGTGCCGACCTGATCCTTAAAGTTGTGGATGCCTCTGACGAGGACTACGAGCGCCAGCTCGAGGCAGTCGATCGCGTTCTTGACGAGATCGGTGCTGGCGAGCGTTTGACGCTTACGGTGTTCAATAAAATCGACCTACTCGATAGCGTCGATCGATTGAGTTTCCGTCGTCGCTATCCCGAGGCCGTGTTGTTCTCGGCCCAGACAGGAGAGGGGCTCGACGATCTCGTCGACCGAATTGCTCGTGAGGCGGCTGCCACCGATGTGTTGCTCTCCGCTGATATCCCGTATCGCGAGGGCGCCCTCATTACGCTGGTGCATGAGCAGGGAACCCTTCTGCATGAGGAATATCTAGAGGACGGCGTTCGCATTGTGGCAAAGATGCCGGCCCGAATCGCGCCGCGTCTTGAGCGCTATCGTACGGAGTAAACGAGCTCTAGCACGCCTAGAATGACAGGCTGATGGAGTAGGTAGAACGGTAAGGCATGCCGACCGAGGACTGCGAGCGCCGGGATGGGATTGGCGTATGCCCATGCCGGCGCTTCGTGGCTTGATGCTTGTGCTGCCTGGGCAGTAAAGAAGCCGGTAAGGTACATAAAGACAAATGGAATGAGCGGATAGTAGTCTCCCGAAACAAAATCCGGGCCCGGGAATCCAAGCCATGCCAGGTAGGGGAGTGGGTAGACCGCCTTTGGAATGCCCCAGGTTAGGGTAAAAAGAACAAGGCATACTGCGATGCCCCACGAGCCCGGTAATTTTTGGAGTAACGGACGGGTGAGTGCAACCACCGCGGTGCACACCGCCATGCAATAAATGATGCCAAAGTTTACCGAATCGTCGACTGATACTAGTGTAGTTGCAATCCATACGACCAAAGCTGCGGCCGCGTATTTGAGGGCGCGCTTAACGTTATTGCGCGAGAGCGTGCACATCCAACCGGCGATAAACATAAATACCCAGCTGATACTAGCGCGCCAGATATCCTGGAAAACCGTTTCGGTAAACCATGGCATATCCCATCCATATAGGTAGGCCAAATCGTAGCAGGCGTGAAAACCTGCCATCGATAGCATCGTAAGCCCGCGGATGGTATCAAATATGGTGATGCGTTTTTGCATTACGAGAACCGGCGCATTAATCCGACAACCTTACCCAAAATAACGGGGTTCGTCGCATAGATGGGCTCCATGGTGTCGTTCTCAGGCTGCAGGCGCACGCGCCCCTGCTCCTTGTAGAACGTCTTGACGGTCGCCGAGCCATCGATCATGGCCACGACGATTTCGCCGTTCATGGCGCTCTTTTGCTCGCGAACGATAATGTAGTCACCGTTGTAGATGCCGACATTGATCATTGAGTTGCCGTGCACTTCAAGGATAAAGGAGCCCTGGTCTGTGGCGATTTCGGTCGGGATGGTAAAGGTGTCCTCGATATTTTGCTCGGCCAGAATGGGAATCCCAGCCGCGACGCGACCGACGAGCGGCAGTGAGACCGTTCCGCGGGGCGCTGTGGGTTCATCGGATTTGGAAATCGAGACGGAGGATCCGTCCTCATCAAAAAGCTCTAGGGCGCGAGGCTTGGTGGCATCGCGCTTGAGCAGCCCTCGAGCCTCCAGGGCAGAGAGATGAGCATGCACCGTGCTGGGGGAGGAGAGGCCTACGGCCGATGCCATCTCGCGCACACTGGGCGGATAGCCCTTCTCCTGCTGATATTCCTTGATGAAGTCGTAAATCTGCTGCTGACGCTTGGTAATTTTGCGAGCCATCAGGGGATCCTCTCTGCCAATGTCAAACAAATGTTCGATTATTGCTTGACAGGAACAACTGTTCGAAGATAATAATAACCGAACATTCGTTCTCGCGCTAGACATTTTTGTCCGCGCGGCTTGATAAAACTGTTCTCAGCAAAACACGCGAGAGGAGAACATGATGAACGCAACGGATATGGTCCAGGGAAACCTCGCCCTTAAGCTCGAGACGCCTGCGGCGCCGGCTTTCACGGTTGTTAAAGGCGGCCGATCTGGTTTCCAAACACTGCCTGGCAAGCCCGTCCGCAGCCAGTGCGTCGCCACGACTTCGGCCCCCGTTGCCCTAAAGGCTTCGACGATTGTCGCCCTAGCCGTTGCGCTCACGCTCTTCTTTGTACTTGCCACCTCGATCTTCAGCGCTCGTCACGCCGCATATGCCGAGTCGGTATCCAACGTTACCTACGAGACCGTCCGTGTTCAGTCTGGCGATTCCTTGTGGTCGCTAGCCCAGGAGCATCCGATTGAGGGTCTTTCCACGCAGGAGACCTCTGATATGATCCGCAACGTCAATCACCTGGAGCATGGCTCGCTCGATGCCGGTGCGCATCTTAAAGTTCCCGCACGTTCATAAGATTTAAGTACCGTCGCATGGTACCCTTGTAATAGTTTTAGAGGAGGTACCATGCGCTGTCCCAAATGCGGCAAGGCACATACCCGCGTCGTTGATTCCCGCATGCAGGAATCAAATAACACCATCAAGCGCCGTCGCGAATGCTGCTCATGCAATTATCGCTTTACGACATTTGAGCGTTGTGAAGACCCTATCGAGGTCATTAAGTCAGACGGATCTAAGCAACGGTTCGATCGCAATAAGCTGCTGGTCGGTTTGATGCGCGCCACGATCAAGCGAGATATCGACACTAAAAAGCTCAACGAGATCATTGACGATATTGAGGTTGAGCTTCGCTCCCGTACGCTCACGGCTGTTACGTCCCATGAGCTGGGCGATATGGTTCTTAAGCGGTTGGCCAAGATCGATAAAGTGGCCTACATCCGCTTTGCCTCGGTCTATCGCGATTTCAAAGACGTCGATGAGTTTCTGCAAGAGCTCGACAAGCTAAGGTGATTTCATGTCCAACATTACCGTTAACATTAAGCGTCTCGACCCCACGGTCGAGCTTCCCAAATACGCACATCCCACGGATGCCGGCTTGGATCTGCGCTCCAACGAGGATTGCATTCTGAAGCCCTTCGAACGCCGTCTGGTCTCCACGGGCCTGGCTATCGCCCTGCCCGATGGCTACGCCGGCTTCGTCCAGCCCCGCAGCGGCTTGGCCATCAAGCAGGGTCTGTCTATAGTCAACACGCCGGGCCTCATCGACGCCCACTACCGAGGAGAACTCAAGGTTATCCTCATCAACCTGGACCCCTCCAACAACATCCAAATCAACAAAGGCGACCGCATAGCCCAACTCGTCATCCAAGAAGTCCCCACGGTCAGCCTCATAGAAGTAGAAGAACTAGACGAAACCGACCGAGGCAAAGGAGGCTTCGGCTCCAGCGGCGTCGCTTAGTCTTTTGCTTCGTTGAACGGAGTGTCGTAATGCCCGCTCGCCCCTGGGAGGCCCCTATATATCATCCCGTGCTCAAACATTCTCGCTTCGCAGGGGCGCACGGATCCCGCTTTCGCCTGAGCCCCATACATATCATCCCGTGCTCAAACATTCTCGCTTCGCTGCGAAACTGCGCGCGGGACGATATGTATGGGGCTCAGGCGAAAGGGCTACATGCTTGACATAAAACAATCTTTCTAGTTAGCCGATGCGATAAAGGGATGCCTCCTTTGTCGCATCGGCTAACCCTATTTATATTTTCCTGTTTTACCTTTGCAGGTTCTAATGGAGGGGATACCGAAGTAGCTGCTAGTAAGTAAACGTAGCTGCTCAGCGGGAGCCGCCCATATATCGTTCCACGCGCAGTTTCGCAGCGCAGCGAGAATGTTTGAGCATGGAATGATATATGGGCGGCTTCCGCTGAGCGGCGGACCTTCGTCTATCTGATATGAGCGGGTTTTCCGCCCCAGTAGAAGCGGCAGAAGGCTCGTTTGCGCTTTTGGGGTTTGCCTACGAGCTCCATGGTTGCGATGGCGATGTCCTCCGCTGCGCGTGGGCGGCGTAGTACTTCGCCGTTGATGAGTAGGGCTTTGAGTGATTCGGGATGGTCGTGCAAGTGACGTAGGGTTACGATGAGTTCACGTGCGGTGGTGACATGCATGCTGGCGCCCATGCCGGTGAGCATCGTGGTGTTGGCCTTTTCCTGGCCATAGGACTTGCCCAGCAGGATCATCGGCAGATGCGCGCACAGACACTCGGTGACGGTGAGTCCGCCCGATTTGAGGATTGCCAGGTCGCAGCCGTGCATGAGGGCCGCCATGTCGTCCACGTAGTCCAGAACCGTGACGTTGTCGAGCTTCATGGCGTCGAAGAGCGTTTTGAGTCGGGTGGCGTATTCCTTATCCTTGCCCGGTAAAAAGACAAAGTGCATGTCCTCAAAGCTGCGTAAGAAGGGGAGCGTGTGGTCCATCGCGGCACGGAAACGCACGTATGGTTGGGGCAAACTGGCGCCGGCCATCACCAATACGACGGTTTTGTCTATGGGGAGATTGAACTTGCTAAGCTCATCTTCGCGTTTGTAATCGGTATCGAAACCGGCTCGGATGGGGATGCCCGTTATGCGGATTTTTGACTCGGGAACCTTGCGCGGGCGCAGCGTTTCGGCCATAAACTCGTTGGCCACGCAGAACAGGTCGGTGTCCTTGTGGGGCCAAAAGCCTTCGACTTCATAGTCTGTTGGTACGCAGATGACCGGGTAATCGATACTCGTGATGACGCGGGCGCCCACAGCGACGTTGGCCGCCGTAATGTGTGTTGCGACCACGGCTATGGGCCTGCGGGTCCGGACGTATTCGTTGAAGGCGGGGAACATAATTCGTGACCATGCTGTGCCGCCGCCCCAGAGCAGATGTCCTGTAAGCGTATATCGCCAGGTCAGGTCGTAAATGGGACGCGTGGCGCCGGTAAACGACGCTGCTGTTTTATTACCATCGAACCTAATGCGTCCAAAATCAAGGATATCCAGGACTTCGATCTCAATATCCTCAGGGATTCCCTTGGTGCCGCGGATAAGGTCAAATGCTTGTGCTATCGCGTTGGCGGCGGCTTTGTGGCCCGATCCAACCGATGCGTGCACAATGGTTACTAGGGGTTTTTGTGCAGGTGAAACGGTCATTTGCTCCGGTTGGGGAGTAGCTTGCATGGGCAGGGGAGCGTCGTCGCCCGTCTGCGTCTGATCCATCGATAACTCCCCTTCGACGTTGTAACACGGATTTATCATTGTAGTGCATGAGTGTCACGTTTGCCTAAATTTGGGTATGAGCGCAAAGAACGCCAATCTTTCGACAGGAGGTCTCTTCATGACTACCCATCAGCCGATCGATGTTGCTATTATCGGCGGCGGCCCTGCGGGCTATGCTGCAGCCATTTACGCGGCGCGCGCCAACCTAACGACGACTGTGATTGAGCAGGGCATGTCGGGAGGACAGATCGCCACAACCAATGAGGTCGAGAACTATCCGGGCATTCCGCTCTTGAGTGGCGCCGAACTCGGCGAGCGTTTTCAGCAGCATGCAGAAGGCCTGGGAGCACAGGTTACATGGAGCATGGTCACGGGTATCGATTACGATGCCGATACAGCGCTGTTTACGGTGCATCACGATTTGGACGATACGTCGGCCTCGAGCGTTATCGCTTGCATGGGTGCCACGCCGCGATCTGCTGGTTTTGTTGGCGAGGATACGTATCGCGGTCGTGGCGTTTCATATTGCGCGACGTGCGATGGCATGTTCTTTCGCGGTAAACAGGTCTTTGTTATCGGAGGCGGTAATTCGGCATGCGAGGAGGCACTGTTCCTGTCCGACATTGCCAGCAGCGTGACCATCGTGCTGCGCCGCGACCAGTTCCGTGCGCCTGATGGTGTTGTTCAGAAAGTACTCAAAAAGGACAATATTAAAGTTAGGTACCAAACTAGTATTGTTGAGCTTTCTGGCGAAGCGATGCCCACGACAATTACGTTCAAGGACAATGCAAGCGGTAAGACGCATGCCGAGACCTTTGATCCTGGCTCGTTTGGCATTTTTGTCTTTACCGGCACGCAACCCAATACCGAGCTTGTTGAGCATCTAGTCGATCTGGCGCTTGATGGCGGCATTCTTACTGATGAATCCATGGCGACCCGCACGCCAGGTCTATTTTCTGCTGGCGATATCCGTTCCAAATGCTTACGTCAGGTTGTGACCGCTGTTTCTGACGGAGCCATAGCAGCAACTAGCGCATACGCGTTTCTCCGCGGATAAGTACGATAATATATCTTATGTAAGGTTGCTATCTTTAAAACAAAGTGGTTGGACGGTGCATCAATGTGCTGTCCAACCACTTTTACTTTCCTGCTATATAGTATGCAAAACTAGATAACCTAGAATACAATATAGCTAATGAACGGAGGATCCTTATGAACCACGCCAAACGCGTTATCCCGATGTCCGATTCGTCGGTCAGCATTAAGCCTGAGGATATTCAGCCCACTGTGCTGCCCGATGCATTTATTCAGTCCGATATCGTGCGCAAACTCAATACGTTGAGTCTGCCGCGCTATGACCAGTTGCCCAATGTGACGCTCTACCGCGACCAGGTCATTGAGTATGTTGCGCTGTGGATGGAGCCGCTGTCTATTTGCGTTGAGCAGCCTGTCATTACGCCATCGATGATCAATAACTACGTGAAGGTCGGCCTGGTGCCTGCTCCGGTCAAAAAGCAGTATGGTCGCGAGCAGATTGCCCGCCTGATCGCTATCTGCATCTTTAAGCAGGTGCTACCTATTGCTGCGGTGCAGGCGCTCTTTAACATTCAGCGTTTGAGCTACGATGCCCCGACGGCCTTCGACTATGTGGTCGATCAGCTCGAGGCATCGATTCGCTCGGCGTTTTCTGTCGAGCAGACGCCGGTTCCCGATACGGCGCATCAGGTAACGCGTGAGTCGCTGCTTGTGCGCAGCGCGGTTTCATCCTTTGTTTCGAAAGCGTACCTGATGAGCTATCTCAAGTTCAACGGGTTTAATAGCTAGTCGACGTATAAAACGGGCGGGATAAAGAGGCATCTGTCGCTTTATCCCGCCCGTATTTTTGCTTGGTTGGACTTTATTTGCCCGAAGCTACGCCCATGCCGTAGCCGATGATCAGGCCGTGCATCTCGGCGTAATAGGAATCCAGGCCGTTGCAGGGCATGATGATGGTCTTGGAGCCGGGCCAATGCTCGACTATGCGGTCAGTAAGCGCCCGGGCTCCAGCTTCGTTCTCAACGTGATCGATGATGACCTCGCCGCCAGTAAAGCCCTCGGCCTCCATGGTGTCGACAATCTTGGTGAGCATCTTCTTTTCGCCACGCGTGTGCCCAACGAGTTCAATTTCGCCCGCTTCGCTCGCCGTGCCCAAAATGCGGATATTGAGCTTATTGGCAATAACGCCGGCCGCCTTAGGGATACGTCCGGCCTTCGCAAGGTTTTCGTAATTGCACAGGCTAAAGAGAATCTTGCTGTTTTGCTCCAAGCTATCGAAATAGGCGCAGGCGTCTTCAAAGGAAACGTCCGGGTTGCTCGCAAGATAGCGGTCGAACAGCAAGAAGATCAGATCCATTTTGCCACCTGCGGCTCGCGAGTTAACCAAATGAATCTGGCGGTTGGGCTCCTCGGCAAGCACCATGTCACGTGCGGTGGCCGCGGCATTGTAGCTTCCCGATACGCCCTCCGAGATGGGCATGCAGATCGTCTTGTCGGCAAGCCCAAAGAGTTCAGCCCACTCCCCTACGCTTGGACAGGCGCTCGAAGAAGCGCTCGACTCCGCCTGCACGGCGCAATTGAGCGCGTTAACATCGAACGAGAGGTCATCGACAAATTCGCGCTCCCCCACTCGGATCTTAAGGGGTGCAAATGCAAAGGTGGTATGAGGTGCGGTTGGTTGCCAATCGCGAAGATTGCAGCTCGAATCGGAGATAAGTGCCCAGCTCATTGAGGGTCCTTTCTAATTGTTCCCCAACAATTATAGCCATCTTTTTGATTGATCAGTACGGCTATCTAGTTTTGAATACTAGATAGCCGTACTGATCATATGCCAAACGGTAAGGGAAAAAAGAATGGGCCTCGTGACTCAAGATCGCGAGGCCCACGTTCGTTCGCTGCAGTAATAAATTAGTAGCGCACGAAAATGTAATTGTTGTTCATGCCAGCAGCGACGGAGCTGATGATGACGCCCGTTTTGTAGTCGGAAGCATGGATCATCTGACCATTACCGATATAGATGCCTGTATGGTAGGAGTTAACCACAACATCGCCGGGTTGCGGATCGGACACGCGGGTCCAACCCATGAAGGTGCCGGTGGTGCCCAGGCGGCAGTAGCGGCCCGTGAGGCAATAGCTTACAAAACCGGAGCAGTCAAAGCTGTTCGGTCCAATGCCGCCCCAGGAATAAGCGTATCCGAGCTTGCTGTAGGCGCGCGAAACAACGGTACCGCCGTCAACGGACTGGCTCGGTGCGGAAGGCGTCGGAGTCGGAGCGGGCGTCACGGGCTGCGGCGTGGGGGCAGGAGCGGGCGCGGGCGCGGGCGTGTTGCCGCCGCCGTTGTTGGTCGTACCGCCACCATTGTTGGTGTTCTCGGTCGTACCGGCAGTGTCGTTGCTCACCGTGGCCTTTTCGGCGGTGCTGGCATTGATGCCAGCCTGAAGCGCGGCGTTGGCCTCGGCCTCGGCAGCAAGCTCGGCCTGCAGCTGTGAATCCAGGGAGTTCACGACACTCTGGGCCTCAGCCTGCTGGGCATTGAGCTCGTCGACCTTCTTCTGCGTCGCGGCGACGTTCTTCTCCTGCTCGGTCTGCTTATCGGTGAGCTGCTGCTTAAGGTCCTTGACCTCCTGAATGGTCTGGGCCTGCTTGTCGGAAACCTTGCCGAAGTAGAACAGACGGTTGAGCATGTCGCCCAGATCGTCGACGCCCGTCAGAACCTGAAGGAGACTCAGACCGCCAGTCTTGTACTCACCGGCAACGTAGCTCGAAAGCTTTGCCTGACCCTCGGCAATCTCTTGCTGCTTTTGCGTGATCTCGCCTGCAGTCTGATCAAGCTCCTGCGTCTGTGCGGAGAGTTCTTCATGAATTTGCTGGGTTTGGGTGCCAATCTGCTCGAGTTTGGTACGAGCAGCGGCAAGGTCGGATGCGGTATCGGCATAGGCCGGAGCCACGAGGCCCAGGCCCAAAACACAAGCGAGGGTTGCCGTAGCAGCGCAGCGTGCCATGTTTTTGTGCGTGTTTGCTGTGCGCATGGAGCTTCCTTTCCGGTATCTAAGGGTAGCGGCTAGTCCACCGTTACCAGGCTAAAGAGCTCAACGTCCTCGTTAGAAGGCGTGAGCTTCTTGCGCGGGTTGAGAAACGCAAGCTCAAGGATACAACCGTAGCCCACAAGCTTTGCGCCCATATCTCGCACCAGTTTACCTGTTGCCTCGACGGTTCCGCCCGTCGCGACCAAGTCGTCCAGAATCAACACGGTATCTTTAGAGCTGATGGCATCGGCGTGGATCTCGATAGAATCCGTTCCATACTCGAGCTCGTAGCTCTCGCTTACCGTCTTGCGCGGCAGTTTGCCCGGCTTACGTGCGGGAACAAAGCCGGCACCCAGGGCGACGGCCACGGGCACACCGACCATAAAGCCGCGGGCCTCGGGTCCTACGACCTTGGTAATGCCCATGCCAGCAAAATGCTCAGCCAGGGCATCCACCATGGCCTTCAGGGCCTCGGGATTGCCAAAGAGCGGTGTGATGTCCTTAAAGACGACTCCGGGCTCGGGATAGTCGGGGATATCGACGATATGAGATTCGAAGTCGTACATGGCGTGGCCTTTCATGGATTGCCGGGTGAACGGCGGCTATTTACCCGCGTTAGCAGACGAGCTATGCGAGGGGACGACGACCTTGGACGGCTGCACAAGCGACTCGTCATGCGCGGTAACCGCGGGAACGCTTGCCCCATCGCTTTTAGCCTTGGTGGATTCGGAACGCGCGATCTCCTCATCGAGTGCATCGATGTCGGCGTCCTCGACCACGGCGTTGAGCGACTCAAAAACGCGGTTCTTGAGCAGCGCAGTGTGTACACCTTCCGTCAGGTCGTGAAGCTTCTTAAACGCACGCTCGAGCTTGGCGTCGCGCTCGTCATCGGAGGTATCCATTCCGAGCATGCTCACGAGCACCTGCTCAAACATCGAGGACTCGCGGTTGGCGGAAGACACGTACTGACGCAGGTTGCGCGGCTCGATATGGAAGCGTGACAGCTCGGAGCAGTAGCGGATGATCGGGAAATCGCGACCATCGACGAGCTCACGATTCTGCGGACTCTTGATGATGCGAATGAGGTCGTTCTCGGCGAGCGAGCGGATAAACGAAATCTCGACGCCCAGCATATCGGGAATGGTCTCGATGGGATGCAGCTTTTGCTTGGTCTCTTTGGGTTCCGTCTTAAGCGGAACATCGGACAGAAGACCCACCTCGTAAGCCAACGTGGAAAGGTCCGTTGCGTTTTCCAAGCGCTGCTTAATGACGTTGAGCGGCATGTAGCGGGTTTTCTGCAGGTGCAGGATGACCTCGAGACGGTCAACGTCTTCCTTGGAGTACTGGCGATACCCCTTAGGTGTACGATGAGGGGTAATGAGCCCCTCATCCTCTAGAAATCTAATTTTTGAGTTCGAAAGATCGGGGTATGCGCCTCGAAGTAGGTTGACGACTTGGCCGATACTCAGATAGTTGCGTTCGGCCATGCCCTACTCACCGGTTTCGATGCGCTCCGGCGTGCTTTCGTGGTAGATGAGCGTAAACGTGCCGATCTGGACGGAAGAACCGTCGTGCAGCGGGGCTGCATTGACGATGGCACCGTCAACCCAGGTGCCATTGAGCGAGCCCAGGTCCTCGATGCGAGCGCCGAGGCCCTCGCGAATAATGCGCGCGTGGCTGCGCGAAACAGTCATGTCGTTGAGGAAGATGCCGTTCGCAGGATCGCGGCCGATGGTGGTCACGTCGTCCTCGAGCTCAAAGGCGGCACCAGTCTGCGGACCCTTGACGATGGACAGAACGGGGGCGGTGATGCGCACGTTGGCCATGAGGTCGGGAACGGTGACGTCGCTTGAAGGCACGCGGAATACGCAGGTAGCGTCAGCAGTCTTATCATTCTGAGGCATATTGTTAACCATGTTGTCCATGACAACCCCTAACTTATCGCGGACGTGCCGCAAATAATGAACCGTACGTAATCATACCCCAACGAATCAGTCTTCGATTTCAGGGTTCAGAAAGTCGATGTCCTCGTCCTCGGGATGCGCGAGAGCCTGTTTAATGGCCACTCCGCCCTTAATGGAATAGATGACAGCCGTGAGCATGGAGAAGATCACGCCGCCATACACAAAGAAGATGCCGAGGGGCACCGAGCTTCCGTTGAGGCCCGGGAAGGCCGTAAGGGTTGAAGGTAAAAGATGCAGGCCGTCAATAACGGGGAAACCGAGCAGCATGAGCGAGAAGCCGGTCATGAGCAGCGCAGTGGCAATCTTTCCGGGGAAGACGACATCGATGGGGCGACGGTGATAATGACGCACGATAAGCGTGCCGATGCCCAGATAGATGTCGCGGCCAATAATGAGCACGCAGACCCAGATTGGCAGCTCTCCGCGAACCACCAGTCCCAGCACGCCGGTGAACAGCAGCGCACGGTCGCAAATGGGATCCATGACCTTGCCGAGCCACGAGACCGTCTTAGTCATGCGGGCGATCTGACCGTCCATCCAGTCGGTGGAGGCGGCAACGGCGTAGATAACGATGGCGATGACGCGGTTGTTATCCGTCACAAACAGGTACAGAAATACCAGGGTGAGGATCAGGCGCGTAAAGGTAATGAAATTGGAGATCGTAAAGATCTTATTCGACGGGTAATCGGAAGTGCCGATAAGCTCCTTTTTGATCTTCTTTTTGATGCCCACAGGACTCCCCCGCTGGTTAACGACAAAACTTTCGATACTATACCCGTTCCGGCGATGTCTATCCAGCGTACCCATAGAGAGTCCAGACATGTGGAGGGTGTTGTTGGCGGGGCGGGAACTCACATTTATGTACATCAGCCTCCAAACATGTCGAAAAATGTCGGTTTTGGAGGGTGATGTACACGTTTTTGTTGCGCGTGTGCATCATCTCATATGTTGCCAACGCTAACGGTGAACCTGAGCGCCCGGGCACATTCTTTGTTGGCTGAAACCGGCATAGCAACTAGCGGAAGGCATCATCGAAGGAGTGTGCTGGAAAGCACCCGTCTCCTTAACTGTTAGAAATGCAAGTTAAAAATCTATGTGGCCAATGTGATACCGTTGAACCCGCGTA
>CABPWH010000022.1 GCA_902461085.1 uncultured Collinsella sp.
CACGCCGTCGGGGTGCCCCGCGCCTCTGTGATCACCGAGCCGGTCCCGGCCGACGCACTTGGCCTGGGTCGTGCCCGTCAGGTAAACATTGAGGGTTGGGCCGCCGATTATCGCCGCCGTCTGCACGAGGACGACGAGGTATAACGTTTTACCAAGCATCTAAGGAGCTGTTCCCATGGGGGGGCGGCTCCTTTTTCTATCGTGACCTGCGCGGCCGGATGAGTGGTCGGTTCGTGTCCGTTGACGGTAAAGACGTTATCAAGACTCGATAAACCCCGTCGCGCGGTTACAATGCAAAAAGGCATCTATATGGCATTCGATATATAAAGGAGAAGGGTAATGCCGATTAATGATCCCGAGAAGTCGGAGAATATGCGCAAGTCCATCCGCGTGTATTCCGGTTCCTCCAACCGTCCCCTCGCTCAGAAGATCGCTGAGTACCTTGGGGTCGAGCTTTCGGGCCTTACGCTAAAGCAGTTCGCCAACGGTGAGATTTACGCCCGCTACGACGAGACCGTCCGCGGCGCCGACGTCTTCCTGATTCAGTCCGTGGCCGGCGGCAACGTCAACGACATGCTCATGGAGCTGCTCATCGCCACCGACGCTGCCAAGCGCGCATCCGCCCGCTCCATCACTGCCGTTATCACCCACTACGGCTATGCCCGCCAGGACCGCAAGGCCGGCCCGCGTGAGCCCATCACCGCCCGCCTCGTCGCCAACCTGCTCGAGCGCGCTGGCGTCAACCGCATCATCACCCTCGACCTGCACCAGGGCCAGATTCAGGGCTTCTTTGATATCCCGGTTAACCACCTGTCCGCGCTGCCGCTGTTTGGCCAGTACTACAACGACATGCACTTCGACACCGACAACCTGGTTGTCGTCTCCCCCGATGTGGGCCGCGCCAAGGCCGCCAAGAAGCTGTCCGACATGCTCGGCTGCGACCTGGCCATCGCCCACAAGGGCCGTCCGCGCCACAACGCCGCCGAGGTCATGGGCATCATCGGTGACATCAAGGGCAAGACCTGCATCATCAACGACGACATGATCGACACCGCTGGCACCCTGTGCGCCAACGTCAAGGAGCTCAAGGCTATGGGCGCTGGCGACATCTACGTCTGCGCCACCCACGGCATCTTCTCCGGTCCGGCCATCGAGCGTCTGAACGACGCCCCGATCGTCGAGTGCCTCGTCACCGACGCCATTCCCGTCGAGGTCGGCGGCAAGATCAAGACCATCTCGGTCGCCGAGGAGTTCGCTCAGGCCATCTCCGCCGTTTACCACGAGGAGCCCGTCTCCACGCTCGTCGGCGGCGACTTCGCACTGTAGCCTGCCGCGCATCATCTTTGATGCTTTTAAAGGGTCGGAAGCGAGCTTCCGACCCTTTTTCTATCCCTCGCCAACCTTCCCTGGACAATTAGTTCAGATACGTATTTTTTTAAAGCTCCAAAGGACCGTTCGGAGCCTTCTGAGCTCCCCAGCGGATGCCATGCCGTCCAAATCTCATCGTTCTCGAGTACAACCGCTGCATATTTACCCTCAAATCGCCCTCAAGGGCCTTAGGCACGCCTCGAACGCCCGCCGCCTTATACGTATCTGAATTAACCGTCCAGTAGCTATCGTCAACCTTCACGGCAGAGCTCAATTTCCTGCAATCCCCTCAACCGATTTCATAACACCCAGCCGTTCATGGCGCGCAGCGCCCCGCTGAGCGAAAAGAACGGTATGGGGGTCGCATTCTGCCGCCAACTTAGTACGTTATAGCTATGACGACCGTGATTTCACATTTCTCCGCCCTCCGCGCAATTCGTCGCGCACGACGGGCGTACTCTGCCCTACCCTGGGACTCCGTTGATAGTGAACAGCAAGCACAGGCCTTGGCTAGCTGCATTCCCAATAATGACGCGATAGACTTTGGCGCACTTTCGATACTCGATGCCTGGAATGAAGATGATTCCGAACTACTCGATCTTCTCGTTTCAGACGAAGACAACAGACGCCCCGACAAGCGGCTTCTTCAGCATATTCTCACCGCTCCGCTTCCTGAAGGTGCAATTATGCACGTCGAGGCCGACATCTACGCAACGTCTCCTGCCGTGACAGCCATGCTTTGTTCCAAAAATGAATCAGTCGCCAAAACCTTGATGCTTCTCATGGAACTGCTCGGAACCTACTCCCTTCCTCCCGGGGCAACATACCCCATTGCCCATGACGACATCTGGCCCAAGGGCGATGGCTGCGCAGCGACGGGCGATCTTGATTGCTTGGGCAACCAGTCGGTGGTCGAGCAACAGAACGAAACCCGCTATGAACAGGCACACTACAAATGCGAGCCCGCCACAACTATCGAAGAGCTTGAGGCGGTTGCACGCTTCGCCAAAAGTAGCTCATACACATCGTTTCGCACGGCAGTCAAACTTGCCCGACCCGGATCTGCATCCCCAGCCGAATCCCTAATGTTTGCCGTTCTCGGAGCGCCCATGCGCTTTGGAGGATTCGGATGTTGCAGTCTGCCCATGGGAGGCCTGCTACTCAACTATCGAATCGACTTCGACACTCTTGCGGTCAACATGTCCTCGGGCATCCCCTATGCCATCTGCGACCTATATTGCCCGGCAGCCGGAGTCGA
This sequence comes from uncultured Collinsella sp., assembly GCA_902461085.1. Classification (GTDB taxonomy): domain Bacteria; phylum Actinomycetota; class Coriobacteriia; order Coriobacteriales; family Coriobacteriaceae; genus Collinsella. Next base: position 2,627 of record CABPWH010000022.1, read on the forward strand.
CAACGAATACAACGGAATTGGGCATGAGCTTCAAAACGCTCGCATCCACGATGGCAATCGAAATAATGGCCTCAAGGCAATGGGCATCCACGTCCTGGTTATCAATCGCGACCAAATGAAAGACCTTGTTGCACTCGAAGCCTTCGCCCAAACGATGCATCGACTCGCGGGAGTCCGATTCCGATACCGTATCAAGGGCTATCGCAAGCGTCAGGCCGCTTGGCTCAACGCTCTGCGGGCCGGAATCGGCCTTGCGCCGGTCTAAACGGCGAATCACCCGCGCGCCGCCGAACAGGACTGGACAGTTAGTTCAGATACGTATAGATGGACACATTGAATTAGGCTGTTTTGCAGCTATCTCTATACCATTCGCCCTATTTGAAGGCAGGGTAGACTTCAAAACAGCGCCATATGGACTAACTAAAGCTCCGAAACAACGTATCGGCATTGAATTGAGCACTTCGAGTCCTCAGAACTTATACGTATCTGAACTAACTGTCCACCTCTGATTTCGACGGCCGTCCAAACGCCCCTAAACGCCCTCAATTACCCTCCATTTGACAGCGGCAACAGGGTCGCTCACCATAGCAGGCGACAAATCAACGAAAGGATGAACATGGCAGCTGCACAGCCGCTTAAGATTCGCATGGTTGCCGGGCTTGGCAACCCTGGCGAGGAATATGCCGAGACCCGCCACAACGCCGGCTTTAAGGCGATCGACGAGCTGGCCCGTCAGGCCGGCGTCACGTACTGGAAAAACCAGGCCGGCGCCGAGGTCGCGCTCATCAACATCAACGATCCCGAGGAAGAGGGCGGTAAGCGCCAGATTGTACTGGTCAAGCCGCAGTCGTATATGAATACCTCGGGTGGCCCCATCTCCAAGCTCTGCCGCGAGTACAAAATCAAGGTCGAGGAGCTGCTCGTGATCCACGACGAGCTCGACATTCCCGCCGGCGACGTACGTGTTAAGGTGGGCGGCGGCCACGCCGGTCACAACGGCCTGCGCTCCATCATCGACAAGATGGGCAGCCGCGACTTCAGCCGCATCCGCACCGGCATCGGCAACCCTCCCGGCAAGATGGCCGTCGCCGACTACGTTCTTAAGCAGCTGCGCGCCCGCGAGGCCGAGGATTTCCAGGACACCTGCGCCCGCGCGGCCGACGCCGCCGGCCTGGCGATCGTGCACGGCGTGGTCCATGCCCGCGACCACGTCAACGGTGCCGCCTCCGCCAACGGCAAGCACTAAAACCTACCATTTAGGGACAGGTTTATTTTGGCAGGTTTTATATGCGGAAACGCCGCGGATGCCGCGTCGCAATAAACCCTGTGCCGCCATACATATGCAACGCTCCAAATGGGGCCGGCCTCACCGAAGCGCGAGGCCGGCCCCATTTGCCGTTTTACCTGATAAAACCGACCAAAATAAACCTCTCCCCCTTTGGTAGGCCAAAGTGGATAAACCCTGCTCCCAACAGCCGAAGACACACGTAAGTGACATGTCCATGAGGGTATAATTTGCACCGTATGTCTGCACAACGCCTGTGCGCGTACGGTTTTATTCGGGCTACCGTCCATTTCCGTGGAGGCACGGTTCGGCGGCCCTAACAAGAGAGGGGTTCTATGTATAAGATCCTGGAGAAGACGCAGTTCTCGGAGAAGGTGTTCAAGTTCCGCATCGAGGCGCCTGCAATCGCCAAGCATGCGCACGCTGGACAGTTCCTCATGGTTCGCGCCAACGAGACGGGCGAGCGCGTCCCGTTTACCCTGGCCGGCTGGAACGGTGACGAGGGCTGGGTCGAGTTCATCTTCATGGTGATCGGCAAGACCACCGAGATGCTGTCCACCTACGAGGCCGGCGAGTCGCTGCGCGACGTCGTGGGCCCGCTGGGCGTTCCCACCGAGATGGCCGAGGGCCCCTGCGCCGTCATTGGCGGCGGCGTCGGCCTGGCAATTGCCTTCCCGGTCGCCAAGCACCTGGTCGAGACCGGTCATGAGGTCCACGCCATCATGGGCGCCCGCACCAAGGACCTCCTGCTCATGGAGGACCAGTTCCGCGAGCTCCTCGACGAGGATCACATCCACATCACCACTGACGACGGTTCCTACGGCGAGCAGGGCGTTGTCACCGCTCCGCTGGAGCGCCTGCTGCAGGACAAGGCCGTGAGCCAGGTCTTCTGCGTCGGCCCCGTTCCGATGATGAAGTTCTCGACCCTCACCGCCCAGAAGTACGACACCCCCATCACCGCGTCCCTCAACCCCATCATGGTTGACGGCACCGGTATGTGCGGCTGCTGCCGCGTCGAGGTGGGCGGCGTGACCAAGTTCGCTTGCGTCGACGGCCCCGACTTCGATGCCACCCTGGTCGACTGGGATGACCTTCGTGCCCGCCAGGCCGCTTACCGTTCCGAAGAGGGCGAGTCCCTCAAGGCCTATGAGGAAAAGAGCTGCGCATGCCACTAGTTAACGGTCGTTTCGTTGCCGATATGAAGTCGCCCCGCACCCCCGATAACGAGGAGCCGGCTGCCGAGCGCGCCTGCGACTTCCGCCCCGTCGACAAGGGCTTCACCGAGGAGATGGCGCTGGCCGAGGCCGAGCGCTGCCTCAACTGCAAGAAGCCGTTCTGTGTTGAGGGCTGCCCTGTCAACATCAACATCCCCCGCTTTATCGAGCAGATCCGCGAGAAGGACTTCGGCGGCGCTCTCGATACCATCCGCGAGGACTCCATGCTTCCCGCCATCTGCGGCCGCGTCTGCCCGCAGGAGAACCAGTGCGAGGGCAAGTGCATCCGTGGCAAGAAGTCCGAGCCCGTGGCCATCGGCCAGCTCGAGCGCTTCCTGGGTGATCGCCCCGAGCTCGCCTCCACGCCCAAGATGGCTCCCAAGAACGGCAAGAAGGTCGCCGTCGTCGGCTCTGGCCCGTCCGGCATCACCTGCGCCGGCGAGCTCGCCCGCAACGGCTTTGACGTCACCGTCTTTGAGGCATTCTTCACCGGCGGCGGCGTGCTGGTCTACGGCATCCCCGAGTTCCGTCTGCCCAAGGCGGTCGTCAAGCGCGAGATTGACGGCCTGGAGGACATGGGCGTCAAGTTTGAGTACAACTCCGTCGTGGGCAACATGGCCACCGCCGAGGAGCTGTTCGAGCAGGGCTTCGACGCCATCTACGTGGCGACCGGCGCTGGCCTGCCCAAGTTCCTCAACGTCCCCGGCGAGAACCTGCCCAACGTCTTCTTCGCTAACGAGTACCTCACCCGCGTGAACCTGATGAAGGCCAACAAGTTCCCCGAGTACGACACCCCCACCAAGCACGGCAAGAACGTCGTCGTCTTTGGTGGTGGCAACGTGGCTATGGACGCCGTCCGTACCGCCAAGCGCCTGGGCGCCGAGCACGCCATCATCGCTTACCGCCGCACCGAGGACGAGATGCCCTGCCGTCGCGCCGAGCTGCACCATGCTAAGGCCGAGGGCGTCGAGGTTCTGCCGCTCGTCTCCCCGCTCGAGTTTGTCGCTGGCGAGGACGGCTCCGTGTGCGCCGTCAAGGTCCAGAAGATGGAGCTCGGCGAGCCCGACGAGTCCGGCCGTCGTCGCCCGGTGCCCATCGAGGGCGCCATCGAGGAGATTCCCTGCGACGTCGCAATCTCGGCTATCGGCACCAACGCCAACCCCTTCGCAAAGAAGATCGGCGGTAAGATGGAGCTCAACAAGTGGGGCTACATCGTCGCCGACGAGGAGACCGGCCAGACCACCGATCCCCGCATCTGGGCCGGCGGCGACATCGTCACCGGTGCCGCTACGGTCATTCTGGCGATGGGCGCCGGCAAGAAGGCCGCCGCTTCCATCACCAAGAGCCTGCTGGGCGAGTAATCACCTACAGCGCTAGCTACCAAACGGCAAAGTCCCCGTCGAGCACACGCCCGGCGGGGACTTTTTCTATGCCGGTCGCCCGACCACCACGATGGGGACAGGCACCTTTGTGATGGTTTTGGTCGGCTAGCCTTCGAGCTGCGCCACCTTGTAGCGGTAGGCAGCGGCGATAACGTCTTTGCAGCCCTCGCGGCCCAGCTTGGCGCGGTTGACGACGATGTCCTTACCGCTCGTCATCTTCCACTTGCCGGCACTGTAGCGCTTATAGAACGCCTCGCGCGCCTTCTGCTGCTGCTTGACCAGCTTGGCGCCCTTCTTTTTGTTAAGGCCACGCTTCTTGCGCACAATCTCGACGCGGTCCTCAAAGGGTGCGGTCACCAACACGGCAATGTGGTTGGGGTTGTTACGCAACAGGTAATCGGACAGGCGACCTTCGATAATGCAGCTCTCGGTCTCACCCAGATCCAAAATCACCTGGCTCATCTTTTGGAACAACTTGTCCGAGTACGAGCGTGCATCGTAACGGTCGGTCAGAAACGCCATGTTCTCCACGGCCAGGCGCTCGTCGTAGGCGGCCATCTTATCGAGCGACTCGCCCGCGCGCAGCGACGCACGCACCAGCAGCTCGTTATCGTACAGCGGAATCCCCAACTCGTCGGCAAGCATGCGACCAATCTCGTGACCCTCGGCGCCAAAGTCGCGCGCGATGGTAATGACCACAGGACTCTTCTTGTTCTCCAGATCGCTCATCGCGATTCCTTTCTCTATGTGACAAAGGGGCTGTCCCCTTGCCACATTCTACGCTGCCACCATTCGCCTCTGATACGCGCGGACCAGCAGCGAGATACCAAAGTTGAGCACAAAGTACATCGCAAACACCAGGCCGTAGAGCATAAGCACCTGCGACAGGTCGATCGCGTGGGCCATCACGACGTTTGCCGTGTACATGAGCTCGGCCACGTTAATGCCCGAAAGATACGAACTGTCCTTGATGACGGTCGTGCACTGGCTAAACAGCGCCGGAATGATCGTCTTAAACGTCTGCGGCAGAATGATGTAGCGCATGGTGGCAAAGAAGCCGAAGCCCTGGCTCTGCGCCGCCTCAAACTGGCCGCGCGGAATCGAGTTGAGGCCGCCGCGCACAATCTCGGCCATAACAGCGCTGGTAAACAGCGTAAAGGCGATGGTCGAAATCACAATGTCCAAGCCCTGCACCGTAAAGTAGATAAACAGAATCCACAGCAGGTTTGGCGTGCAACGGAACAGCTCGATATAGGCGCTCACCAAAATACGGAACGGGCGGGGCGCATAGCTTTTAACAAGCGCCAGCACCGTGCCAAAGATGAGCGAGAAAAAGATCGACAGCGCCGAGATCTCTATGGTCTTAACAAAGCCGCCCCAAATGTAAAGCAGGTTGGTCGCGTTGAAGATTTCCATGCGCTAGGCCTCCTCTACGTTGTCGAGCCCCAGCTCGGCCAGGCTCACACCGCGCGGACGCTCCTTTGAGCGGCGCTCGAGCCACTGCACCAGCATGGCGAGCGGAAAGCAGATGATGAAGTACATAAGGCAGCAGACGATGTATCCCTGCAGGTAACCGTACAGACTCACAAAGTTGTCGGAACGGTACATAAGGTCGCCGCCGGCCACAAGCGCCAGCACCGACGTGTTCTTGACCAGGTTGAGTGCCTGGTTACACAGCGGCGGCAGAATAATCTTGAACGTCTGGGGCAGCACGATGTACCAGTACGCCTGCGCACGGGTGAAGCCCTGGCTCTGGGCCGCCTCCATCTGACCGCGCGGAACCGCCTCGATACCGGTGCGGATGACCTCCGAAATGTAGGCCGCGTGATACAGGCCCACACCCAAGAAGCCCAGCACGAACGGCGCGATGCGCACTGGCTGGTCGGCACCGGTTATAGCCTGCAAAAACTGCGGACCGGCCATGTACATAAAGAGCACCTGCACGGGCAACGGGGTGTTCTGGTAAAACTCCACGTACACGCGGCTTATGGCGCGCAGCACGCGCGAGCGAGTGGTAGAGAACACGCCCAGCAGCGTGCCCAGCACCAGTGACAACAGCAGGCCGGCAACGACCACTTGCAGCGTCACGCCAAAGCCCTCCCAAAAGGGCCCCATATTTTGAAATGTCGTCGACCAACGGTCGGCGTCAAATAATCCTTCGAGCATTTGATTCCTTCCTTGGACGATGCGCCTATACAAGACCCCAGGTCTTGACCTCTTGGTCGAGCCAGCCATCGGCCAGGCGATCGCAAATCACCTGATCGACCACAGCCGAAAGGTCGCAGCCCTTCTTGGTCGCCACGCCGTAGCCCTGCTCGCCAAACTTGACCTCGGGCTGCAGCAGCTCAACAGTCTCGTTCATGTAACCGGCCAGCGTGGAGCGGTCCATGGCAAAGACGTCGATATTGCCGGCGTCGAGCGAACTCTTGATGATGGGGTAGCCACTAAAGGCCCTAAACTCGGGCTTGCAGCTAAAGCCGTTGTCCTTGATCATCTGCTCGATCAGGCTCTGCGTGGTGGCGCCCTGGCTCACGCCAATGACCTTGCCATCCAAATCCTCAATCGAGGTAAAGCCCGAACGCTTCTTGACCATGAGTCCCACGTAGTCGGTGCGGTACGGCGTCGAGAAATCCCAGCTCTTCTTGCGCTCGTCGGTGATGGTGTAGGTCGCCGCGACCACGTCGAGTTGGCCGTTATCGATCAGCGGGCCGCGCGTCTTGGGCGTTACGTCGGTAAACTCGACTAGCTCCTGGGCGCGGGCCTCCTTGTAGCTCACGCCAAAGACGGCAGCGGCGATCTGGTAGCACAAATCGACTTCCATGCCCTCAAAGCGGCCCTTGGCGGTGTCGTAATAGCCATAGCCGGGAACGTCCTTCTTAACGCCGGCATTCAGATGGCCACGCGACTTGATGGCCGCAAGCTTGGACCCCTTGTCGGAGCCCTCGCCGCTGGTGGAGTTGCCGCAACCGGCAAGCGCGGTCCCCGTCAGCGCAAGCATGCCGGCGCCAGCCAGCTGCAAAAAGTGACGGCGCGACACGGCCGCCCTCGTCATATCCGTCATGTCCATCACCGCGCCTAGTGCAGAATCTTGGACAGGAACTCGCGACAGCGCGGGTTCTCGGGGTTATCGAAGAAGTGCTCGGGCGTGCCCTCCTCCAGAATGCGGCCGTCCTCCATAAAGATGACGCGGTCGGCCACCTGGCGCGCAAAGCCCATCTCGTGCGTCACGCAGATCATGGTGATGTCTTCCTGCGCGAGCTCAATCATAACGTCCAGAACCTCCTGGACCATCTCGGGGTCGAGCGCCGAGGTCGGCTCGTCAAACAGAATGATAGGCTGCTTGGTGCACAGGGCACGGGCGATGGCGATGCGCTGCTGCTGACCGCCCGAGAGGTTCTGCGGATACTCGCCGGCCTTATGCGCCATGCCAACGCGCTTGAGCGCGGCGATGGCGATCTCGGTCGCCTCCTCCTTGCTCTTCTTTTGCAGCTTGATGGGCGCGAGCGTCAGGTTGCCCAGCACCGTCATGTTGGGATACAGGTTGAACTGCTGAAACACCATGGAGCTGTACTTGCGAGCCATCTCCAGGTGATTCTTTTTGGTGAGCGGCGTACCGTCGATGACGACCTCGCCCGACGTAGGCTCCTCCAGATAATCGACGCAACGGATGAGCGTCGACTTACCCGAGCCGGAAGGCCCGATCATTACGAGCTTCTCGCCGCGCTTGACGGTGAGATTGATATCTTTGAGCACATGCAGGTCGCCAAAGTACTTGTTGAGATGCTTGATCTCGATCATGTCTGCCATGAATGTCCCTTCCCTGCGTTTACACGAGTTGAACTATTGTACGGAAAGAACCACGTTTCCGCAGCCCACACTACATTCCCGTAAAGAACCCGCAACCTTCCACCCACTCATTGGGGACAGACTTAAATGAGTACCCACCCATTGGGCACTCATTTAAGCCTGTCCCCAATGAGTGCCCAGCCCAGCAAAAAGGGGCGCGACCATGACGGCCACGCCCCTCAACATCAACTATGTACCGCTCGGCCCCTACGCAAGCTTTGCACCGACGATCTTTGCTGCTGCCGGCTTATCGAAGTTGCCGCCGGTGGCCTTGCCGAGTGCGCCCATAACCTGGCCCATCTGCTTCTTGGACGTGGCGCCCAGCTCGGCGATGACCTGCTCGATCAGAGCCTCGAGCTCCTCGCCCGAAACCTGCGCGGGCAGCAGGCTCTCCAGAATCTTGACCTGCTCGGTCAGGTTGTCGGTACGCTCCTGGTCGGTACCGGCCTTAATGGACATCTCCAGCGTCTCGCTCGTCTGCTTAATCAGACGCTTGATCATGCTGTTGACGTCTTCCTCGGTCACATCGCGGCGCTCGTTGACCTCGATATTCTTCACCTCGGCCTTAACCTGGCGAATGATGGACAGGCGAACCTTGTCCTTAGCCTTCATGGCCGCGATCATTTCCTTCTGCAGCTCTTCGTTGGTCATCTGCATATCCTCCTCAATAGCGTGGGCGGTACTCACGCGGGCACCGCCCCATGATTACTTAGTCGTCGACGAATCGTCGGTCGAACTCTTGGTGACGCCCTTCAGGCTGACGTTGTACGGCACGTCCTTGGGCATGGGGTTAACGGTGATGTCGGCGTCCTTCTTGTACTGCTCCAGCCACTCGCTGTACGCAGTGCTTGCCGCCTGCGTCTTCACCACGTTGGAGACGTACTTCTTGATCTCCTTGGGCACCTGCTTAATGTCATCGACCTGATTATCGACATGGAAGTAGTCGGTGCACTTGATGATGTGATAACCATAGGTCGACTCGACGACGTCGCTCACATCGCCCTTGTTGAGCCCCTCGAGCGCCGCCTGGTAGCTGTCGACGAAGGTGGTGAGCTTGTCCCAGCCCACATCGCCCTTCTTATCCTTGGAGCCGGTATCGTCGGAGTACTGCTCCACGGCATCCTCAAAGCTCAGCTCGCCGGAGTTGATCTTGTCCAGGCACTCCTGCGCCTTGGCCTTGGCGGCAGCCTTGTCCTCGTCGGAAGCGTCGGAATCGACCTTGATCAGGATATTCGACGAACGACGGGCGTCGTTGTAGTTGGACAGGTTCTCATTGATGTAATCGACAATCTCGCTGTCCTTGGGCTTGCTGGTGGGCGCCACGGCATCCTTGAGCTTCTGCTGCGCCAGGCTCTCCTTGAGCGAATCCTTGTAGGTGTCCTCGGTGTAGCCGTAGGTCTTGAGAGTCTTCTTAAAAGTCTTGGCGCCGCCCGCGCTCTTGCACGCGTCCTTCCAAGCCTTCTCGACCTCCTCGTCCGACACCGTCACGCCATTCTCCTTCTGCGCTTGCTGAAGCAGGATCTGCTGCGCGTAGGAGTCGATGAGCTGCTTGCGGTACTTCTTGGGCGTGAGGTCGTTGTCGACCAGGTACTGTGCCCAGTCCTTGTCCTTGGTGTAACCATAGGACGTGCGCATGCTCATAATCTGCTTGGTCACGGTGTCCTCGGTGAGGTTGGTGCCGTTGATAGTGGCCGCCACACCACCAGTGAGTTTGTAGCCTGCACTAGTGTCCTCGGTCTGCGACATCAGGCCGGAGCACGCCATGGCCGAAACGGAGAGCAGCATCGCCAGCACGCCGATGACCACCAGGACAATCTTGACGGTCTTGGACACATAGGTCTTGCGCTGCTTCTTGCGAGAGCTGGAGGCGGCGCGGGACCGTTGCTCGGGCGTCGGCGCGACCTCGGGGTTCTTTTTCTTATTTGCCATGTTTGGCCTTTCGCATCACGAATCGAACAAACGCCATTGTGTCACAACGCAGCCCCGCGGCACACCCGGCGTATGGGACACAGGTTAATCTGCACCATTTTGGTGCAAAGGGGACAGGTCTGGCAGTTGGCAGTTAGGGACGTTCCTTTTCTGCCGGCAGATGGAGACTGTCCCCGGCTGCCGGCAGTCCCCCAGTGCCGGCCTTAAAAGTGTCGACGGATGGCGTCGACCATGTCCTGCTGCGTGGTTTGGCCGAGTACATCGGCTGCAGCGTCGGCATCCATAAAGATATTCATAAGCGCCTGAAGTGCCTCGACCTGACCGCCCGGCTCGGCAATGCCCAGGTTGATGATGATCTGCGCCGGCACCGGGGCGCCCATGCCCGCCATCGCGTTGAACGTCACAGGTGCGGCGGGCTTTACCACCGCGATATAGGGCTTGGCCACAAATCCCGGATCGGTATGCGGAATGGCGATGTTTGCCGCCGGCATAGCGAGACCCGTAGGATAGGCGGCCTCGCGCGTGCGGACGGCATTGAGCCAACCCTCACCAATGTAGCCGCGCAGGGCAAGCTCACCCTCGAGCCGCGCAAACACCTCACCCGGCGTCGCGCACTCCCAATCAAAAAACACCAGCTCAGGCGAGAATAGCATCTCGGCGTTATCCGCCATACTGTCCTCCAAAGTTGTACGAGGTTCACAATGCCCCATATGATAGCGAAACGAGACAGACAAGGTTAGCCGAGGATCCCGATCATCTCGACCGCGCGAGCAGGTGTCAAGCACACCTCGGGCATCGCCTCCAGCATGCGCCGGTCGCTCGTGACCACATAGTCAACATCCGCCGTCTCGCCCGAAGCGATGATGAGGTTGTCTTCAAGATCCGGCATACGCTTGCCAAGCATGCGCGCCATCTCGCATTCTGCCAACGAAAGCGGAGAGGCAGTTGCCACCTGCATCATGTGCTCGATGCAGGCCCATGACGCCGGGGCAAACGATACGTTAATCCCATTCGCATTCCGTCGGGCTAGACGCCGAGGCAAAATATAGAACACATCCTTTGCCGTCGTGGGCGCATACAGAAGGTCGATCTTTCCCGCCTCGGCCAGTTCAACCAATCTCTTCGCTTCGTCGAACGCCCCCTCTTGCAGGTAATAATCGAGCCAAACGTTCGTATCTACCAAGAGACGCTTTGCCTCAATCATCGACAATTCGCCTCTATGTCGGCAATCATCGCGTCATACATATCATCTCGCACGGCATCCCAGTCTTCCGCCGAAGATTCTGCCGATGCGAAATCCGACGCGCTCAGCCCCAACGAGGAAAAAGCTAGGCCACACCCCTGTTCGGCGAGGCTCTCCTCACGGAGTGCCTCACGCTTATCCGCCACCATAAATCCCGGCAACGCTTGATGCTCGACAAGATAGACCCAAAGCGCGCGAATGGCATCGCTCGGCCCCAACCCATTGCGAGTTAGGACCGCATCGCCACCGGCTTTGAGCATAGGATCAATTCGCGTGTTGAGCTGCACCGTTGCTGTACCCATAGCGGCTCCTCTCTACATGCTAGCAGTATAGCAAACATGAAAGGCCACGCAAAAGGGCCCCGCCCGCACGCGGACGGAACCCTATCGGATTTTTTGGGATGGAAATGACACCCGTCACGTTATTCAGAGTCCAAAATCAAAGAGGCTATAAAAGCTGAGAGGGCTCATGTGATTCCATAAGCCCCCTCAGCTTTTTCGATAGTTAAGTCACAACAGCGCTTCGTCATTAACAAACACAAGCTGCCTCATTTTCCCGCTTCTGCCCTTTAGGCCCAATACGGAATATACCTTCGATATTTGGCGCCCGCATCCTCGTCCTCTTCCTTTATCAACGCCTCTTCCAGGCACTCTCTGATTAGACGAGACATCGCCACCGTGTTTTTCTTTTCATCGGAAAGTCCAAAACGCTCTCGCAGTGACTGATTGCTCATCGACTCGCCTTGGGCGTACAAAAGACAAGCATGCCAGTACACAGCATTTTTTCGTTCGCTTTTTTTCATTCGAGTATATGGGCAATCGCAATAGAGCGTCACGAGCGTTCCCAGCCCGCCCTCACTCTTGATAACCGGTGAAGGCATGCCGGCTTTTTCGAGCGAATCTACGATTAAATCCCAGCCCGTACCGCCTTCTTCGCAAAGATCCATTTGGCGCATGAGGGACGCCATCATCGAATTGCGCGTTTTCGGCTGCGCGTTGAGCACGCGTTCTGCCGGAATAAGCGTTGTCCCGGGATTAGAAAACTCGATACGATTGTCGTAAATCGCAACAAGAGGCCCCGCCGTGTTGTCAGCGATGTCTTGATGGATCACGGCATTTGATAGCAGTTCGCGAATCGCCCTTTGGGGGTAGGCCGTCTGGATGCGTCGAAATGCGCCATCCAACGTCTCAACAGCCGGAATCATCGACATGATCAGTTGCTCAGCCTGCGGAAGCGCTAAAGCGTAACCCTTATCGATTTCAGTATCACCAATAATGTCAAAGCTGCCTTTTCCCGCATATCGCACAATTCGCAGCATGCGTTTTCTGAGCTCCGGATAGCGAGAGAGCCTCTTTCCCACTAGAAGCATCCCCAAGCGCGTCATGCTATAACGGCCGTTGTCTTGGCGATGAATCAGCTCTTGCTCACAGAGAGCAAGAATTACTCCGTCCAGATCGACGGGTCTCCTCAATCTGCACAGCTCAAAATATGCATCAATATCCAGAATCTCGGCGACCTCTTGAGGCGTCAGATCGCTCTCAACTACAGCGAGCTCCGCGTTCCCCGCCTGCAAGCGACGCCACAGCTCCGCCTCTCGCGCACTACCAGGAAGCAGTTCTGCCGTCGAAGATCCCTCTCGGATGTAGGCGGTCTTATCAAAATAGACCGGCTGAGCGTTCGCGGCGTGCACTTTCAGCACCACAAAGTGCTTTGTCTCATGGTCAATAACCGCAAACTCGTAATTCGCATTGTTTGAGAGCGCAAGCTTGAGCCACATCAAAAGCTCTTGGTTTCCCTTGCCCTTTGCGTGATATGGGTTGAACTGGGTACCCACAAGCTCATGAGCATCGTCGCTCACGCCCCAGATCTTATAGGCATATGCACGGCCGCAGTAAGCGGCAGCGTTGGCAAGCGCAGAGATGTCACGCCCCGTTCTAACGGGGTCGCTATTACTCTCTTTAAACTCAAGCCACTCGGTTTCATCAGGATAGCCGATAAGTGAATAAATCAGCTCCATGCCATCTGCTTCACCCATTGAGCCTGCCTCCTTGCGCTCATTTTGATAACAAAATGATAAATAGACGACAAATAGAATTGTGCACAATTTGAAGCTGAAGGCCAAGTTTTTCTGGTCATTTTCCCAGATAATCTCAATGCTGGAAGCTTTGTTCTCTGCAAAAGAGTCGACTGCCGTAATTGACAGGCAAGAAGATATGGCTCCGATGTCAAAAGGAACTCAAGCAGCAGGGAATGTAATTAAACCAGCAACTATCGCCAAGCAAATGGGCGTTGTCCTTATCCAGCATCATGTCCTTCGAACAAATCGAGCGGCAGCGGCACAGCAACGAAAAACACAGCTGGCAAACAGTGGCGCAGCGGCACTCCATTTTTATGTATTTCTGAAATTTCCGAAAAAGCCAGAATCTCATTAGCATTTGATAATGCCCCCCCCCGATGGCGTATCTTATTCTTGGTTAGCATTTGTTAACGATATGTGCCCGTTGGAGCGATTCCGTGTCCCTGGATCCGAATTTTTTCTGTCAGTACGCCCCGTGCGACAACCAAAACCTATTAGCCGAGCTAGTGGCAATGGCTTCAATCCAGCAATTTCAAAAAAGAGAAATTATCCTTGAAATGGGTACCCAACAAAAATGGTTTTACCTTTTAAAACAGGGGGTAGCCTGTTCGTATTCTCTACAAAGCGATGGTTCGGAAATCACTGACTGCATAATGGCGGAGCCGGGCATGCCTGTAATGCCTAGCCCCGAGTTTGACATTCCATCCCCGACTTATATTGAAGCTTTAACAGACTGCACGCTCGTTCTTCTCAAGATAAGCGATGTTCAAAATAAAGCCCAATATAATCCAGGACTTGCAACTCTCATTAACCGATATCTATCAAGGGCTTGGCACGATCATTATAAAACCGATGTTAGCGTCGGATTATTTTAGCCAAATATAGTCGGCCGAGATTGACCAATCCCGGCCGACCCATTTTAGCCAACACGCCCGCATCTATGCCTTTCCTATCGCTTCCCTACATCCCCTCGGGCTGGATCCCCCTCACCTTCACCGCCTGGGGGACGGCCTCCACCGAGTAGGTGTCAAGCCCCCTGCCGCGGTAGCTCGGGCCCCGCATCACGAACACCGACGCCTTGTCGAACAGCCTGTCGAGGGCGCAGAGGAGCGTGTCGTCGCCCGTGAAGAACTCATCCCGCCCGCTCGGGGCGATGTTACTCGTAAGGACCATCGCGTTCGGCCCCTCCTTCTCGTAGCGCCTGTCGACGACATCGAAGAACAGGTCGGTGCACGGCCTGTCGTAGACACATCTCCCCACCTCGTCAACGATGAGGCACGACGGCTTGACGAGCGAGGAGACGACCCGCGAGGTGTTTCCCCGCTGGACGGCCTTCTGGAACCTGTCCCTGAGCTCGGTCGCCTTTATGTAGTAGGTCTTGAGCCCCCGCATGCAGCACTCGCGCCCGTAGGCCTGCGCGAGGTGCGTCTTCCCTATGCCGCCGGGCCCGACGAAGGCGACGTTGCGGTGCGCGTAGAGGTCGGCCAGCGACGGGAGCTTGCCCAGCGCGGCCGCGTCCCGGCCCTGGATCCTGGAGAAGTCGAAACCCTCGAAGGTCTTGGGCTCGCGCCTGGGCAGCCTGCTCAGTCTCAGCAGCGTCTCGATGGAGGCGAGCCTCCTCTTCTCCGCAAGGTAGGAGAAGGTGGCTGCCACGGCGGCCATCTCCCCGTCGCCGAGGTCGAGGTCCGAGGCGAGGGTCGCGAGCTCCTCCGCCCCGACGGCGATCCCGAGCCTCGACGCGGCGTCGCTCGCGAGCTCGTAGGGGCTCGCCCCCGCGCCCGCCATCATTCGGCCCTCCCGAAGTCGAACCTCTCGAAACCGGGTTTCGTCCTGGGCGGGGCGATCTGCTCGACCACGGTCCCCACCGGCTGGGTCGGCAGCTCCTCGGGCTGCGCCGGCGATGTCTCCCACTGCCCCTCGCACCAGCTGTCGGCGCCGGCGCCGACGGCGTGGGCGACGAGCTCGCGGGAGAGGTCGTCGCTGTATATGTGCGCCACGCGCCCCTCCCGGTTCACCCTGCACTCGCGGCGGACGTACCAGTAGGGCACGCCGTAGCGGTGCCCCTCGAAGCTCACGAAGCCGTCGAAGGAGATCTTCCGGCGCGGGCACAGGTACCGCTCGACCTCGGCCGTGACCTCGAGCGGCCTGGTGTTCGCCGAGCACGCCGCCTCGTGCTCGCGCATCGGGACGCATGCCGCCGCGCGCCGCCAGCGGCCTCCCTGCTCGGCGCACCAGAGGGCGGCCTCCCGGTTGAGGGCGTCAAGGTCGGTGAAGGACCTTCCCGCGAGGAAGTTCCCCTTCACGAAGCGGACGAGCCTCTCCACCTTGCCCTTCGTATAGGGGTGGCGCGGCCTGCACAACCTGGTGCGGAAGCCGACGACGCCCATGAACTCGGCGTAGTCGGCCTGCCAGACGGGCCGGCCGTCGGCATCGCGGCGGACGACCACGCTCTTCATGTTGTCGGTGAGCACGGTCGCGGGCACGCCCAGCGCCGAGAACGCGTGCAGCATCCCGATGAGGAGGTTCTCCTGGCGCGCGTTCGGGAAGAACTCGACGTGGGCGCTCCCGCAATGGTGGCAGACCATGGCGAAGCAGGCGATCCGCGCCCGCTCCCCGCCGGGGCGCTCGACCGCGACGAAGCCCCAGTCCATCTGGTAGGCCTCTCCGGGCGCCGTCCTGAAGCGCTGGCCGCGGCAGCCCTGCGGGGCCGCCTGCCGCCTCTTCGCGGGCACGAGGTCCCGGTGCGCGGCGATGTAGGTCTTCACCGTTGTGAGGCCGCCGGCGTAGCCCTGGCCGAGCAGCCGCTCGAATATCACCTGCGAGTTGGTGACGCCCTTCCGCAGGAGGTCGTCCACCAGGCCGGTGTGGCCGGCGAGCACGCCCGGCGCGGTCCTCCTCCCGCTGTTCCCGTGGGGCAGGGCCCTGAACCCGTGGGCCCTGATCGTCCTCGCGCGGGAGCGGGTGAGCCCCGTCCTCCTGCAGAACTCAGCGAGGTTGCATGTCTGCGGGTCGAACCCGTCGCCCTCCTCCGCGGCCATCTCCCGGAGCGCCGCGTCTATAATTTCCTGTAGGTCATCGTGTCTCTCGTTCACCTCAATGGTCCTCCTAACGCCGGCGTGTTGGCACCACCAGCGTAGTGGCGGCGGGGAGGCACGGTGGCCATTATTCGGTGACCGGGATTGGTCAAAATTGTTTGACTATTAGCGGCTAAAATCGCCCGGCGCTAACACCGAATCCGCCCTTAGGCTGTTGCCGGCTCGTGACCGCTACAAATGGTTTCTCGAGGAGTATCCGGGGGTTATCGACAGGGTCCCCCATTCGCGCATCTCATCATTTTTGGGCATGTCACCAATTACGCTTTCACGCGTAAGGGCAAACATATAGCAACGAGAAACTATTTCCTTTTACGTTTAATCTCAACGGTTATTGCTGAGCCGCATTCAGGACAAAAGTTGATCTCTCTACTGTATGCAATCCTACACTTCTTGCAATAACGCCATATGTCGCCCATATCAATAGGACTAGCGCAATTTGTACAGAATTGAGCATCTATCTCATTTTTTGTACCGCAGCATTGGCATTCGATCTCATCGCAACAATTGGGACGTTTTTTCATTGGAGGGACCGGACAAGGATGACGTCTAGGCACCAAATCTTCAATTTGGGCATAGCAGAGGCGCTGGCTCTCTTTGATGTTTATCAGCATGCCGATTCGATGCTCAATACTCGACCGTATTTCATCTTCGCCCTCGCTTTTAACGATATCGTCGCATAACGCATCCACTAGAACCTGATAGTCATCTTCAAGTCTTCGCGCTTCTTCTTCAAGATCATAGATCAACTCAATGCGCGGCGTGGATCGTTCACCCGCATCAAGATGGAATGGCTCATGGTCAACTGGCAGCAGTGGCATATTATCCTCCTCTTAGCTTGCTGGCTAACTATCGCAATCAATCACTAACCAGCCATTATCGCCGAAAGGCGATGGCGTTCTGGTCCCCCACATGCAGCACCTCGGCAGATATAACAAGTCTCTGCGCCACAGCGACATCATCTGCCTTGTGTCGCGTATTAAGGTCTTTCATTTCATCCGCGTAATCTCGACACAGCTACTTGCGGCCTCCGTTACGAATTTCCCAGTATTTAATGTCGTCCAACGTTTCTTGGATCCGATCCATCTTGGCATCACGCAATAAATTATCAATCTCGTCACTGCAATCAGATCTTGTGCTTCTGCTCGATATTGACTGCGTCGTTCCTGAATCGGAGAACAGCTCGCTAAAGAACTCGCCCGGAGCTGCAACGATCGCCAAGAATCCCATTGACCAGAACAAGACACAAATCAGCCTTACAAACCAGCCATATCCGTTTTCAAAGGCAAATTGACCGCCAAAAATAACCGCTCCGCAAAATGACGCAATGGGCATAAGCAGGTCTCCAATGAAATGCCCTGGACCGAACATAACGTAGCAAATATAAACTGAATAAGAGGGATTGACGAAAACCATAATCGAGACTGCGCTCATAGCCGCCAACACCAATAGGGGACTCTTCCAGCACAGCGAACAAGTCAATACCACAAGCCCAAGATATACAAGCACTATCCAAAATGCGATGGTTGAGGTTTTGGGAGATTCCGCCCATTCGCCCCAAAAGCCCGACACAGCATACTGCGCCGCCGCCCCATTGGATGAAACGACCGAAGCAATGTATACAACCATTGCTCCAAATATAAAAATTGCAATTAAATCGATTGCTTTTCTCATTTTACCCCTATCCGCAAATATCGCTTTTTTCTAGCGTCCTATAGTCTTTTGGCCGCTATTGGCTACTTTGTTTAGATTTCGGCCTCCAGCAGACATGGAAAAAGCCATACCCTAACGGCGCTCACGACAAAGACCGCTTGCCCACATCAAGTCAAAATGAATCACGGTCAACCGAAGACAGTGACATACCCATATCCTTCGCTTGGCCTCTAGCATCGATCACTTGTCACTTAACCTAAGTCTTTCCAGAAGCCAATGGCAACCGGATAACGTTGGCTTGAAACTCGCTGACAAGATTAACGAAATCACCGGGTGTCCAAATTAAATCGGGCACCCGGCTACCAGTATCCTTATATTTTTACGGCCCAGCCATGCATTTCAGTCATCAATAAACACCGTATCGCTATCTAATGCAGCCTAGACTATGCTCCTAATTGCACCCTCCGCTTGGGACAGGAGCCCTTTCATCTTTTTCTTTTGCATCCACCCGTTAACGCCCGTCAAATCGGATTCACCCAAGAGAGCATCGCCCATCCATCCCTCAAGCACAATTTCCCTTTCGCCAAAAGCAATCGTAAAATTGCGCTGCAGCATCAGTACGCCGTCGCCCTTCGACCAACAAGGTTCACCCTTAATTAGTTTCTGTTGAAAACCGGCGCCTTCAATGATGCTCTTCCAGATCTCTAAGACTCTTGGCGTATCAATTTGACCGTGCGCGCAAATCGTTACTGTTGTCCTCGGCATCTCAAGCCCCTTCTTATTGACCCAACTCTTGACCACAGTTCGGACAGTGCTTTGCATCTCCTATGATTCGAGTTTGGCAATAAGGACATACTTTGCCTTTGTTCCGTGTCGAATCAATATCAACAACATTCTTGGATGTATAGCGCACGCTTATAAATAGAAGCGCGCCAACAATCAGTAAAACAAATCCGATTCCAATAATTGCCAAAACCGAAAGCTCCATGCTGGTAAGAGGAGATTTAAATGTATAACGATGAGATAGCATCGCTTTTGTTATAAGCCCGTAGACCAGCGCAAAAAGCCCCAAGCCAAGTGACAGCAATGCAGCGGTTTCTTTTTTTGGTTTCATTAGATCCACCCTCCAGTCAGGCAACCAACCCGTCAAATCTCGCAATCGACATGACTCCCACCGTTCAAATTTCTAGAAAACATGGTGGCTTTAATGCCATAGCCCTCGTTTGGGCTCGAAATCAAACACGAAATTATTTAGGCAAACTTTATTATCCACACTGGAAACAAACAGGCATTAGCATTTGATAACGCCCCTGCGGCATCTGAGCAACAACCGCACTAGTAGCAAACGGCTCAATCTGAGCAAAAAGAGGATGCGGACTGGTGAACAATTTATACTTTGATGTGTGCCGGGCTCGTGACAATGATGTTTGTCACGAGCCCGGCATGGTATTCATCTATGGCATTCCCCATCTTCACACGGTCGGCGTGTCTTAGCTCTCATTCTCTCGTGTACGTTTCGTTGTTGATAACAAGCTCATCCCCATTGAGAAAATAGAGCCTATCATCCGCCTCTTCAGCTTCCTCTTTGCTGCTGGCTTTCTTCCAATGTTGAGAGCTGATATTTCCTTGACTGCTACTTAGAACCAATGTCTCGTCTTCTTGAATCGTATAGCGATCGCAGCTTTCCAGCCACGCACCGTTATAGGTAAAAGGAACCGAACAATCACCATTCTCATCAAATTGGAGAATTTCGTCTCCGTCGTCGTTTGCCCAAGTTCCAACAATCGACTTCTCACCACATCCAACTAGACCAATCAGCGGGACAGAAGCCGCGGCAACGGCCATTTTAATTGCTGTTCGTCTCGAAAATAATTGTGCACCCATCTTTGCTCCCAACAGACAGCACCCGTACAAAAGATAATTTGATTATCCCCATAAGATTATTTAGCGCATTATCATTTGATTATGGTCCGACGTATCCCGAGCATAATGAAGAGCAAATGGCTCTATTAGGCTAAATTAATCTCTTGCCGGATCGCGTCTCTTGGCGAAGCAATTGGACTATGAACATCAAGCTGTGGCAATCGTTTGCCTCAAACAACGCAGATCACAATGCATAAAAATGGCGGTTAAGCGTACCTCCGACGCTTAACCGCCAACACAAACCAACGACTAGCGCGTCGGGTCAACTGCCACCTTGCCGCTCTCCAGCACGTGAACGCGACCGTCGGCGAGCATCTGCACGACCTCGGGATACAGCACGTGCTCGATCGCGTGGATGTGCTCCTCGAGTTTGTCGACATCCCAGCCCTCCTCAACAGCCAGCGCGCGCTGGGCGATGATGGGCCCGTTGTCGTAAATCTCGTTGGCAAAATGCACGGTCACGCCGGTCACCTTGACGCCGCGCGCAAAGGCATCGTCAATCGCATGGGCGCCGGTAAAGCTCGGCAGCAGCGCCGGGTGTAGGTTGACCACGCGATTGGGGAACGCCGCCAGCAGCGGCGTGTGCACCATGCGCATGTAGCCGGCCATGACCACATATTCGCAGCCGCGCTCGAGCAGCTCATGCGCGATGATCTCGTCGGCGGCGATGGGGTCGGCATAGACATCCTTGGACAGCGTGAGTGTCTGGATGCCCACACGCTCGGCGCGCTGCAAGCCCTTGGCCGAAGGACGGCTCGACACCACAAGCTCAATCGAGGCGTTGAGCTTGCCGGCGGCGATCAGGTCGATCAGCGCCTGCAGGTTGGTACCCGAACCGCTGATGAGCACACCGATCTTGAGCGGCTCAGCCGTATCGGTGCCGGTCGGACGGGTGTAGGGCACAAAGCCCAGGCCCTCGGCAGCAGCCATCTGCTCGTTAGCGCTCATCGGAGTACACAACCTTACCGGAACCCTCGACGCACTCGCCCACGCGGAACGGCTTCTCGCCCAGCGCGACCAGAGCCTCGGTCACGGCAGCCTCGTCCTCGGGGGCGACGATCAGGCACAGGCCGACGCCCATGTTGAAGGTCTTGCATGCCTCGTTGGGCGCGAGCTCGGCCTGACGCGACACATAGGTGATGACGGGCGGAACGTCCCAGCCCATCTCGGCGCCGGTGCGGGTGACCACGGCATCGACGTCGTCGGCGAGCGCGCGGTTAAGGTTCTCGGTAATACCGCCGCCGGTGATATGGGCAATGGCATGAACGTTGGCGCCACCGCGCAGCAGCTCCAGAATCGGCTTCACATAAATGCGCGTGGGAGCCAGCAGAGCGTCGGCCAGCGAAGCACCGCCGAGCTCCTCGAGCGGACGGCTCAGCTCCTCGGCCTTAGCGGCGGCCTCGGGCGTGCCTGGCTTAATGCCGTCGACACCGATGACTTTACGCACGAGCGAGTAGCCGTTGGAGTGCACGCCGGTGGAAGGCAGGCCCAGGATCACATCGCCGGGGCGAACGTTCGCGGGGTCGAGCATCTTGGGACGATCGACAACACCCACGGTAAAGCCAGCGAGGTCGTAATCGGCGGGGGCCATGACACCCGGGTGCTCGGCCATCTCGCCGCCCACGAGCGCGCAACCCGCAAGCTTGCAGCCGTCGGCCACGCCCTTGATAATCTTTGCCATGTGCTCGGCCTCAATGTGACCGATGGCAACGTAATCCAGGAAGAACAGCGGCTCGGCGCCCGAAGCCAAAATGTCATTGACGCACATGGCGACCAGGTCCTGGCCCACCGTCTCGTGACGGTCCATGATCTGGGCGAGCACGAGCTTGGTGCCCACGCCGTCGGTGCCGCTGATCAGGATCGGGTCTTCCATATCCTTAAGCGCGGCGGCCGAGAACAGGCCACCAAAGCCACCGATGCCGCCGATAACCTCGGGGCGGTTGGTGTCCTTGACCATCTGCTTAATAGCGTCGACGGCGCGGCCGCCCTCGGCGGTATCGACACCGGCGTCCTCGTACGTCACATGCTTGCTGTCGCTCATCTGAGCCTTCCTCTCCCACTACCGTGGCGCCGCGCGGGCGCCAAACGGTGCTCATAGTTGCGTTCATTTCGGCGCACGCCATAACAGCACGCGCCGTCATATCAACAAAACAGCAGGTAAAACCTACCAAAATAAACCTGTCCCCACATGACAGGTTTTAGGCCTCGCCGTGCTCCTCTTCCCAGCTGCGGTCGTCGTATTTCTCGACCACGGCGTCGTCGTCAAAGTGCAGCGGCTTGTCCAGGTTGCGGGGCTTAAAGCCCTCCATGAACTTGTCGCGGCCAAAGCTCTCGGGAATCGCCACGGGGTAGCGTCCGGTAAAGCACGCATCGCAGTAGCCGCCCTTGGGCATGACCTTCAGCAGGCCCTCGACCGAGAGGAAGGCCAGCGAATCGGCACCGATGTACTCGCAAATCTCGTCGACCGTCTTGTTGGCGCTGATAAGCTGCGACTGCACGTCGGTATCGATACCGTAGAAGCACGGCCAGATGACCTCGGGCGAGTTGATGCGGATATGAATCTCCTTGGCGCCGGCGTTGCGCAGCATCTTGACGAGCTGCACCATGGTGGTACCGCGGACGATGGAGTCGTCGATGACGACCAGGCGCTTGCCCTCGATGTTGTCGCGCAGCGGATTGAGCTTCATGCGCACGCCCATGGCTCGCAGCTCCTGCGTGGGCTCGATAAACGTACGGCCCACATAACGATTCTTGATGAGGCCCCCGCCAAAGGGAATACCGCTCTCGTGCGAATACCCCTCCGCGGGCGGCAGGCCGGAGTCGGGCACGCCGATGACCAGGTCGGCCTCGACGGGCTCCTCATGTGCCAGCTGACGACCCATGTCATAACGGCAGGCGTAGACGCTCTTGCCGTTCATGATGGAATCGGGGCGAGCGAAGTAGACCTGCTCAAAGATGCAGTTAGCAGGCTCTTCGGCGGCAGGCACGCCCTGCTCGGACACAAGGCCCTCGGCGCTGATGCGCAAAATCTCACCGGGACGGACGTCGCGGACGTACTCGGCGCCCACAATGTCGAGCGCACAAGTCTCGGAGGCGACGACCCAGCCGCCGGCGCGGGTGACATGGGTGGTGGCGTCGACCGTCGCGGCGCCGTCCTGCGACGGCAGTTGCGAAACGGATGCGGCATCGGCCTGGTCCAGGCCCTCGTCCACCAGCTTGCCCAGCACGAGCGGGCGAATGCCGTGCGGATCGCGGAATGCGTAGAGCGCCTGCTCGTTGATGAGCGTCATGGCGTAACCGCCGCGCACGAGCTCCATGGTCTTGCGAATGCCCTCGCGCAGATGGCCTGTACGCTGAGTAAAGTAGCCGATGAGTTTAGTCGCGACCTCGGAATCCGAGTTGGAGAGGAACGGCACGCCCAGCTCGATCAGCTGGCGGCGCAGCTCGTCGGTGTTGACGAGGGTGCCGTTGTGCGCAAGCGCGATAATGACGCTATTGATGGTAGAGAGGTGCGGCTGAGAGGCTTCCCAGCTCTTGGCGCCGGCGGTGCCGTAGCGCACATGGCCCACGGCCAGCTGACCGGAGAGCGTCGACAAGTCGGCATTGGAGAACACGCGGTCGAGCAGACCCAGATCCTTGCGGACCATAACCGTACCGCCGTCACCAACAGCGATTCCCGCCGATTCTTGGCCACGGTGCTGCAGTGCACGCAGGCCAAAGTACGTCAGTCGAGCCACGTCGCGATCGGGCGCCCAGACACCAAAAACGCCGCATTCCTCATGCAGCTGGTCGGAGTCCGGATCATACGTCGACATGGCGTTCACCTGTCCCGCGGCACGCTCGGCCGCGCGGATGGTTTCTTGAGACATGGCATCCCCTCAGAGCCTCGTATTTTGGCGTTACCCGCCTTATTATACGCACGGCGCGACGCGCTCCCCAGCGCATGAGCAGCGCTTTTTAAAAGCCCACCGAGCTAATAATCCGTTTTGCGGCCAAACATTTTATCGGTCTGCCCAGTGCAAGCGCCCGCGCTCCCAGATGGCCGCCGCGCCCACCGTTGAGGGTTGCATTGTTGCAATTGGGACGTTCGTCCTGTCTTTTGGCAGGTCGGCGGCGTATCCTTATAACCTACAACAAAGCGAGAAAGGTTCTGTATGGATCGAAACGAACTCGACCCCAGCGTCCCCAGCGCCACGGAGGTCAAGAAGATTCCCCTCATCATTAAGGTGTACGCCGTCCTGTGCATCCTGTCCGGCGTGGGCACACTCCCTTCGGTCGGCACCTTTATGTGGCAGGTCATCACCGCGCTCATTAACGGCAACGCCGCCGCCAAGCTCGGCGACAACACGCTCGTCGCGGTTGGACTCATCGTCGCCGGCATCATGCTCTCTGCGGCAAGTGCCGTCATCCTGATTATCTTTGGCCTGGACCTTATCAAAAACCAGCGCCGCAACGCCGCCCGCCTGTCCTATATCCTTATCGCATTCACCGTCATCGAGCTTTTGGTCGACGTGATGCTCCAGGGTATCGGACTCTTCTTGCTTCGTCCCGCCATCCAGCTCGGCATCCTCATCGCGCTTTCGGCTACCGTCGATCCCACGCTTCGTCAGGAGCGCGAACTGCAGCGCCGTCTGCAGGAGATGCTCGACCGCGACGCCGCCGCCGAGGGCTTGCTCGGCCGCGATGAAACCGGCGAGGGCTACATCAAGCTCAACTACTTCAACCTGTTCTGGGTATTCCTCGTCTGCTGCGTGCTCGGCCTGATCGCCGAGGACATCTGGCATATGACGGTCGACGACCCAGGCGTCTACCAGGACCGCGCCGGTATGCTGTTTGGTCCCTTCAGCCCCATCTATGGCTTTGGCGCCGTACTCATGACCATGGTGCTCAACCGCTTCTATAAAAAGAACCCCATCATCATTTTCCTGGTAAGCGCTGTGCTCGGCGCGAGCTTTGAGGTGTTCGTGGGCTGGTTTATGCAGACCTCATTTGGCGTGGTCTCGTGGAGCTACTCGCACATGAAGCTGTTCGGCATGCCCGACCCACTCGCCGTCCTTACGGGCGGACGCACCTGCACGGGCTTTGCCTGCCTGTGGGGCCTAGGTGGCCTTATCTGGATCAAGCTGCTGCTGCCGAGGCTGCTCAAGCTCATCAACATGATTCCGTGGAAGAGCCGCTACTCGGCTACCGTCATCTTTACCGTCATTATGCTGGTCGACGGCGTCATGACGCTGCAGTCGCTCGACTACTGGTACCAGCGCGTCAACGGCACGGAGCCGGATATTCCCGTCGCGCAGTTCTACGGCAAGTATTTCGATAACGACTACATGGAGAACCGCTTCCAGAGCATGACCATGAGCCCCAAGGATGCGACGCGTGTGTAGCGCCACGCAATGCCGAGATTTTCCAACGCACCGAAAAGCCCGCTGGCAGACTGATTGAACTGCCAACGGGCTTTTGCTGTAGATGGACTCGAATTGATCGCAAAGTCCTATGCCTCGCGCTCGACCTCGCTCACACACTCATTTTTGATGGTACCGACGAGCGCCTGCAGCGCATCGACCACATGCGGGCGAATGTCTCCGCCAATGAGTACGAGCATGATGTCATCGCCCACGGCGAGCTCGCCGCTCGCCAGCCACACGCGCACATAGCCGATACCCGGCATCGTGCGCGTTGCCTCGATAGCAGCCTGCACCTTTTCGGCATCGAAGCCAAACACCATGCCGCCCACCTTATGTCCAGGCGCCACACCATCTGTCTCGACCCCACGCACCTCGGACTTAGGCGTCGCACGCACCACGCCGTTGTGTGTCAGGTACATCCCGCAATCAGCCGCCGAAACATCGGCCTTGGCTTCGCGCAGCCAGGCATCAACCGAAGGCATCGATTTGCCACTTTCAAGCATCATTTCTCCTTTTTACCGTCATCGAGTAGCTCATTTGGGACGAGGCTCTTTTAGCTACTCTCGAACCACTTATTCCTCGACCGGCGTGAGCACCATGACTGCGCGCGTATTGCTAAATGACAGCGAACGACAGGTCACAAGCGTTACGACCTTGGTTGCCGAAGCGGCACGATCGGTGGCATCGCTCGCCACGGCAGAGGCACCGTCGAGCATCTCGGACAGGTAATTCTTCAGTCCGTCATCGCCCTCAAAGTTGGGTGTGCGCGCCTTGGCATACGTGTCCTCGACCACCTTGGTCGCCAGCGGGCGCAACTTATACGTCGCATCGCGCGTGATGTAGTACACGTATTCCATGCTGTCGAACGTCGCCTGATCGGTCGTATCCGAAATCACGTTGAACATCGAACCGTCATTCATGTGGTGGCCGTAGATCGTGGTCTGCTGATCCACCATGCCCGGCGCGGTGTCGTCGCTATCCAGGAAGATGGCACCCGACGCATTGGCCGTACCGTCGAACAGCGTGTTGAGGTACTTGGAGTTGTTGTTGGTTTGCACCACGGGGTAGTTGATGTTGGTGCCGGGCGCGTAGATCCAACCCACAACCTCGGGATTTGTCTGAGCAAGCGCATTGAAGTCGATAATCGGCACGCCGCTGGCGTCCTTGTCACTCACATATTGCTTTTCGATTTTTTGATACGACTCGCTCGCCTGCTTGTAGCCAATCTGCGCGTTGATAAAGATGGCGGCAGCGGCAACGATCAGGCCAATACCGATAATGATGAGCAGTATGGGAATGACGGAGCGGCGCTTTTTGCGCGGCGGCTCGGTATAGCTCGATGGCGCGGTATGCGCCGAAGAGCGAGGTGACCTCTTGGCCGTACTGTATGACGAAGGGCGATATGCAGCAGGTGTATCCTGACGGCGATGCTTCGCCGGCGTCACGGGGCGCGGCGTGCGCGGCCGCTGAGGAGAGGATGTCCGACCCTGCTGCGGCGCGTGGGCTGCTCCCGACTTGACTGGATCGGGAATCCGAGAAGCCGAAAAACGCTTTCCCTGATAGTCGGACATGGCTCTCCTTATGCTGCAAATGGACTGGCAGAGCGCTTAGGCGTCAGCCATCTCCTGCTTCATCTTCTCGATAACCTTGCGGTACTCGGGATCGCAGGCGCCCAGGATCTGCGTGGCGTAGATGGCAGCGTTCTTGGCACCGTTGATAGCCACACAGGCAACGGGCACGCCCGAAGGCATCTGCACCATCGACAGCAGCGAGTCCATACCACCCAGATCGCTCGTCTTCATAGGCACGCCGATAACCGGCAGCGGCGTAAACGCAGCCACGACACCGCCCAGGTGAGCAGCCTTGCCGGCAGCAGCGATAATCACCTTGATGCCGCGGTCGGCAGCAGTCGAGGCCCACTCATGGACCTTCGCCGGCGTGCGGTGCGCGCTCGCAATCACGAGCTCATAGGGCACGCCCAGTGCCTCGAGCTCGGCGGTGCAACCTTCCATAACGCCCAGATCGGACTTGGAGCCCATGATGATCCCGACAACCGGCTTCTGATCTGCCATAAACAAAGACCTCCTGTTGAGAGCGGTGACGCGGCGAATCCGCGACCCTTAACTACTGAGAGTAGTATAGCTGCTCCCGTCCCTGCGGTCTCTGTGGCGCTTCGCGGGCGGGCCAGGCTTTATCTTCACTCCGGTTGCTTCGCAAAGTCGTTCAGATAGAGCCTGGCCCGCCCGCGAAGCGCCCTGCGACCTACCGGATATTGCCATGACGTACGTTGGCTGAAATAATAAAGCAATGCCCGCCGTCCTTGACGGAGCGGCGGGGGCGGGTTTTTTGTTGTCGCGTGGGGACCAGCTCAA
>CABPWH010000023.1 GCA_902461085.1 uncultured Collinsella sp.
AAAGGGAAGAGGCGGGGCATGCCCCGCCTCTTACACCACATCTCTGCGCGCTACCCCCCTACAGCCCCCTAAAGCAGCCAACCTGACTGGTTTAGGGGATATTGGAGCCAATTTTAATGAACATACTATGGGTTATGTTCATTATCTTCTTGGATGTAAATGCTAGTCACTTAGCAACAGTACTCATATTTGGCATTTTTTGCCCACTGCCATATAACTAACACCCTAATGCAGACAAAAAACGGGCCGCAGCCCATCGCTGCGGCCCGTTCGGAGGCAAAAGTGGGCGTTAAGCGCTGTAGCCCATCGCTTGCAGCACAAACATGACGACCGTCAACACCGTAATCACGCCGATAGTCGCCCACGTGAGCACGTTCCATACGCGGCCGTTGCGGTTGGCGCCCATAATGTGGCGATCCGCCGCGATAACTACCTGGAATACCAAGACTACGGGCAGCAGCACGCCGTTGATGACCTGCGAGGTCATCATAATCTGGAACAAATCGACGCCAGGCATGAGCACCAACACGGCAGAGATGCCGATGATGGCCGTAATGATGCCGCGGTAAACCGGGGCCTCGTCCCAGCTGCGATCGGCGCCGCGCTCCCAACCAAAAGCCTCGCAGATGGCACTCGACGTAACACCCGGCAGCACACAGGCAGCCAAAAAGCTCGCTGCGACCAGGCCCGAGGCAAACAACACCGTGGACCACTGGCCCGCGATGGGCTCCAGCGCGCGGGCGGCGTCGGCGGCATCGCTAATCTGAATACCCGCCGGGAACAGCACCGTACCGGTCGTGATGATAATGAAGCCCGCAATGATATCAGCAGCGATCGAGCCGCTAACGGTATCAATACGCTGCAGCACGATGTCGTCCTCGCCCGCATTCTTATCGACCACGTTGTTCTGAGCCAAGAAGATCATCCACGGTGCGATGGTGGTACCGATCGTTGCGACCACGAGCGACACGTAGCTGGGATCGTTCTGAATATTGGGAACGACCAAGTCGACCGCGACCTCGCCCCAGTTGGGGCCGGCCATAAACGCAGCGACGATGTAGGTCACGAACACGCAGCTTACCAGCAGCAGAATCTTCTCGATGCGCTGGAAGCTGCCCGACATGGTAAGCATCCACACCAGCAGCGCCACGAGCGGCACCGAAATGCTCGCCGGAACGCCAAACAGAGCAAGGCCGCTCGCGATACCCGCGAACTCCGAGATGGTCACCGCCGTGTTGGCGATCAACAGCGCCGCCATGGCCAGCACGCTCTTGCGCACGCCAAAGCGCTCGCGAATGAGCGACGCCAGGCCCTTACCCGTGACGCATCCGCAGCGCGCCGCGGTCTCCTGCGTCACGATAAGCAGCACGGTCATGACGGGAAGCATCCAGAGCATCTTATAGCCATAGCTGGCGCCCGCGCTGGAATACGTGGCGATGCCGCCGGCGTCATTGCCCGAAAGCGCCGCCAGAAGACCGGGGCCCATGGCGCCAAAGATGGCCGCGATGGTCAGCTTTTGCTTGGTGCTCGCCTTTTGCTTCGTGTTTTGCACGCGACCACCTAACCCACGACTGACATGGTGAGCAGCACCGCGGCGATGCAGTACGCCACACACGAGATCATGACGGCGATGACGTTCATGGCGGTGCCCGACGTGTTGAGGTCGTGCTCGTCGCGCCAGAACAGCACCATCAGGTAAATCACGGCGCTCATGTTGCCAATCAGGCAGATGATGGCGGCAATGTTAAAGCACCCGGTAAAGAGTTGCTCCTCAAACATGGACGCATCGGGGAACGCGGCGGTGCGCACCAGCTGCGCGCACAGGTAGGTCACGAGCGAAAGGATCAGACCCATACCCGTGCTCTGGAAGAAGAATCCCAGGTACGGTTTGGGCTCGTCATCGTGACCGTCGTACTCGAGGAAGTAGTTCTTGACGAACGACACCATGCGCGAGGCAGCAAGCAGCACGAGCGGCATGGCGCACATGGGGAACACCACCAGATGCGCGGAGCCCAGCGCCGTCCCCAACACCGTCGCCATAATGCACGAGGCGATGCCCCACACGACGACCCAGTACTGACGATGCACGAACCAGCTGAGCACGTTCGTCGAGTCGTCCGACGCGCTATCGCCCGAGCCGACACCGGCGATCTGCAGGTCCTCCTGATGCTCCTCGGCGATAACGTCCATGGCGTCGTCGAAGGTCACGATACCCAGGATATGACGGTTCTCGTCGCAGACAGGGATGGCAACCAGGTCGTACTTGGTCATCTCGTCCGTCACGTCTTCCTGGTCCTCATCGGGCGACACGTAGACCAGATCGCGATAGGCGAGCTGGCCCAGCGTGGCGTCGCGGTCGGCCACGATCAGCGTGCGCAGTGAGAGCACGCCGGTGAGCATGCCGCTCGGATCCTCGGTATAGACGTAGTAGACGCTCTCGAAGTCCTCGTCGAGTTTACGAATCGCCTCGATGGCATCGCCGACCGTCGCCGTGGCGGGTAGGGAAACAAACTCCGAGGTCATGATACGGCCGGCGGTGTTGTCCTCATAGCCCAGCAGGTTACGAATCGCCTTCTCCTCCTTGACGCCCATCAGGCGCAGGAGCTTCTCGGCCTTCTCGTAATCGAGCTCGTCGATCAGGTCGGCGGCATCGTCCGGGTCCATCATAGCCAGCATCGACGATGCGTCGGTATCGGACAGGCCCTCGAGCATCTCGGTCATGAGCTCGTCGTCATCGAACTCCGAGATGGCCTCGGCGGCCTGTGCCGTGTCGAGCTGCGCGAACACCTGCGCGCGCAGGCGCGGGTCGAGCTGCTCGATGATGTCGGCGATGTCGGCAGGATGCAGCTCGCCAAGCGTCTTGTGCGACACCGAGAGCTGGATGTTCTTAGTCGAGCGATCGAGCAGGTCCATGTAAGACCAGGCGATAATGTCCTCGCTGAGCGGCTTGCCCAGGTGCTTCATAAAGCTCTCGACGACGTGCTCGAGCGCAGGGCTGATCGCGCGCAGCAGACCGCGGGCGCCAACTTCGGCACCCAGCAGGCGCAGCTGATTTTCGCCCGACATGGAAAACTTGATGTCGTTTACGCGCACGACCTTCATGCCCTGCGTGTCGACGATCTGCTTATTGAGAACGTCACGCGCCAGCAACAGCTCGGTCGGCTGCAGGTACGAAAAACGGATTTCAGTGGCCGACGTCTTAAGGTGTACACCCGTCTCGTCGATACGGTCGACCCATTTGCGCCAGCTGATCATAAACGGCGTCTTGCCGGGACCGCGGAACGCGAGCGACGTCACGTGCGGAAAAACTTCGCCGGTTGCAATGCCAAAATCGTTAACCACGCCGAGCTTTTCGCCGTCGACGTCCAAGACCGGCAATTTGAGCATCTCACTCAGATAATTCAATGGTGCTCCCCATCATTATTCCTGCGGACCGCGCGACCATGCCGGCACGCAATCCGTGGACTTTTAGATATGTATACGCATGCGCGGGCGGCACGCCGCTCGGCGCTCACACCCCGTGCACGCGCAGAAAGCACCTGCATGGGGTCATCGACTGTATGGTCGAGGTTTGGATTTCACCTGTAACCTTTCTCTTGACCCTCATTAACCGCAGTAACTATAGCATCAGCATCGCGCTGCGGCACCGAATTTATGCGCTGCACATTGCAGGCATACCAAACGCTGACGTCCCCGATGGCTACTCTGTGGCGTCGTCGTCCTCGGGGAGTTGGGGGGACACGGCGTTTTTGGGCATGGAAACCTTGGTGAGCGAGGTGAGCTTTTTACTCAATGCCGTGTCCGTCTTGACCAGGTCGCTGAGCGTCACGATCTTGTAGCCGTCGGCGACAAGGCCATCGATAATCTGCGGCAGCGCCTCGAGCGTCTGCTCGGCGCATTCATCGCTATCGGTGAGCAGCACAATATTGCCCGGTGTCATCGAGTCGAGCACGGTCGATACTTGCTCGTCAGCGCCGTTGAGCAGCCAGTCGCCCGAATCAATATTCCACGAAACCACGGCGGACACCAGGTCCATCGAGTCGATCCAGTTTTGCTCGTCAAACGCGGCGTAGGGGGCACGCAGCAGCATCGTCTCGACGCTGGTCGCCGACTTAATCGCTTCGGTGCCCTTTGTGATCTGCTTGCGCACCGTCTCGCGATCCTCGCCCTTGAGCGAATCATCGCTGTAACTGTTGGAGCCAACCTCGCACCCGGCATCGACAATCGCTTTGGCGGTAGCGGGCGAGGCTTCCGCGGCATCGCCCGAAAGGAAGAACGTCGCCGTGACGCCCTTTTCCTTGAGCACCTGCAAGATCTGCTTGGTCGCGCCGCTCGGACCCTCGTCAAATGTCAGGGCCACGTACTTTTTGTTGCCCTTGGGCGCTACGCTTGCGCACTCGACTACGCAGTCGGTGGCGGGCACGACCTCGCCGCGGTCCTGCGTCTTGCCCGACTGCTCGCCGACCCATACCTCGGAGCGGCCCTGAACGCCCCAG
This sequence comes from uncultured Collinsella sp., assembly GCA_902461085.1. Classification (GTDB taxonomy): domain Bacteria; phylum Actinomycetota; class Coriobacteriia; order Coriobacteriales; family Coriobacteriaceae; genus Collinsella. The sequence goes on from CABPWH010000023.1 coordinate 4,497, forward strand.
GTTTTGACATACTCAATGGCACCCGTGCCCTCGACCTTAAGCTTTGGCTCGATAGTCGTGGCCTGGACCTCGTGCTTTTCGTACACGTTGCGGCCGTCCTTGACCGTCACCTTCTCGCCACCCGTAAGCTCGCGACTATCCCATTTGCCCTGCTTCACGCGCTTGCCGTCGACCTTCACCGACAGCTTTTCGCCGCCATGGCGCTTGAGCACGCTGTCGTCGACGGCCAGCAGATCGCCGGCGTCGTACGTTTCGGTCAGGCTTTGATCGTCGATAAGATTCTGCAACGTAGAGCCCACGCGCACCGCGGTCTTTTGCCCGTTGAGCTCCACGTCCACGCTGCGGTTGACGTAGCCCACGACGGCAGCGATAAACAGCACGAGCGCGCAACCCACGGCGATGAGCGCATAGGGCAGGCGGGACGGTCGACGCGGCGAGCGCCCGTTGCCGATGCGCGCGCTGCGATCGCTAAACCCACGGCTATGGTTGAGGTACATCGCGCCGGGCTTACGGCGACGTCGACGCTGGCCGCTGGGCAGCTGCCCCAGGTCGCGGCGCGCCGTCGGACGCGCACCCGAGGGCCCGTTTAAGTTAGATCCGTTTTGGCGCATGTGCCCTCCCCCATAAACACAGCGAGCCGGAGCAACATGTCTCCGGCTCGCCTCCCATCATTTGGTACGTCGCTATTTGCTAGCTTTTGACGAGCCCCCGCTCGCCTTTTGATATTCGTCCTTAAAGGCCTTGAACATACCGCGCGTCTTGCCGAGCTGCTTGCCCAGTGCGCGGCTGCCCTTGTCCACGGCGACCGATCCCTTGTCATCGAGCACCTTGGCGCCCTTCTTGACCTTATCGCCCACCACGACACTGGCCTCGGCAGCCTTGGCGGCCGCGCCGCCCGAATACCCGAGCGTCTTGACCTCGTCCGAGACAATCATCGCGCCGTTCTCGTAGCCGCGCAGCATCGTCGGCGGCACCTGCGTGTCGCCCACCAACATGCTCGATGCGGCGCTGGCGGTCACATAGAACGTCTGCACAATGCCCGAACGCGGCTTGAACTCAACGTCCGAGCAATAGCCCACGACGTCGCCCGATTCCGTGCGCACGTCCATGCCAACCCAGATGATGCAATCGTCCAGGTTGATATCGAGGCGCTTGGCCGCGGCGGCATCGTAGGTGCCCTTGACGTCGTCGACCGCGACAGCGCCCTCATAGACGCCGATGGCATCGAGCGCCACAAAGCGGTCGGGGCGCTCGATCATGCCCGCGATATCGGACTGGCGGACCATAAAGCCCACCACGCGCGTGCCGCCCGGGGTAAAGACGGGAAAGTGAATCTTGCCGAGCTTTTTGGGGCTGCGCGGCGTGCCGTCCTTTTTGGTACGCTTGTCTTCGGCAGGCTTGCGATAAACCTTGACGCCGACAAAATCCCCTGCGCGCATTATGCCTCGGTCGAGGGCTCCGTGGCCTCGGTACCGGCCTCGGTGACGTTCTCGACCACGACGTCGGCAGCGGGCGTCACGTTGCCGCCCGAGATGGCGTCGTTGAGCTGCTCGCGAAGCTGGTCCATGCGCTCGCGGGCCAGGTCGACCTTGGCGCGCAGGTCATCGGTCTTGGCGTCGACCATCGGACCAAAGTCGTTGACCGCGGCACGGGCCTCCTCGGCACTGTGCTCGTAGGTGTCACGCATGTTGTCCCAGGCATCGTTGGCGATATCGGCGGCCATGGCGCGGGTCTCGGCACCCGAGCGCGGGGCCAAAGCAACGCCGATGATAGCGCCGGCAGCAGCACCAAAGAGCGCACCGGAGACAAAGCTGAAAGTCTTTCCCATGATCATTCCTCTCCTGCGGGCACCTCGATGCCCACCGTTTGAATGCTGTCCATTATACCCGCAGCACAACACTTGCCGTCGCGCTCATCTGCGTACGGTAAAAGCGCAGGTACATGATGGTGATAAGCGAGTGAGCCTACTCCTGCGGCATGGCAGGCATGGCCACCGTGGCGGCCGGGTCCTCGCCGACGCCATCGACGAGCGGCAAGTTGCCCTCGTGCGCCGAGCCGGACGGAGCCGTTGCCGCACCGCCAAAGACGGCCGCGGGGGCCTCGTGGTTCTCGGCGACCGCACCCTCGGTATCGATTGGCATCTGCGGCTCGTCGTCAAAGCTCGGGACGCCTTGGGGCTCCGCAGACTCGGGCTCGGCAGGCGCCTCGGCAACGGGCTCAGTGTCGGCGTCGGCAGGAGCGTCGTCCTCGGGCGCATCCTCGGCCACGTCCTCGCCGTTCGCAGCGGCAACGGCCTCGTGCGGGTCCTTGCCCTCGGCCTCGGCACGCATGCCCAGCACCAGGTTGCGCAGGCCAGCGACCGTGCCTTCCACGTCGGGAGCCGGCTGGTCGGCGTGCAGGTAGGCCCAGTCCATCATAAAGGTCGCCGACGACAGCGCGCCAATGGCCAGCGCATCGTCGGGACACGAAAGCTCAACCTCAAAGACGCGCTCGTCATGCTCGCTCACGCGGGTGCGGCCGCACGAGATGCTGCCGGCAAGCCCGGTCTCGTTCATGAGCTCGACCGTCACGTGCTCCAGCAGGTGGCAAAGCTCGGTCTGCCCCATGCAGTCCTGGAACTCGCGACCCGAATCGCCCAGGCACAGATGCTTGGCAATCGCGGGCACCAGGTAGTACACGCGCGCCGTGGCCTCGATATCCTCCGAGGTCATGAGCGGCATGCCGGGGTTCACCAGCACGTGCGCGCAAATCTTGTCCTCGCTGACGGTGACCTTAAGGATGTTGAACAGGCCTGCCATAACTCTCCCCTACTCTTCCTTGCCCTACTCGTCGCCATCGTGCGGGTCCGCAGAGCCCGCACCCGACGCCGCCGGCTTCTCTGCCGAGGACTCGGAATCCTTCTTATCGGTTTCGGCCGGAGCGATCACGCGAATGAGCGAGATGCGCTGGCCACGCATCGACTGCACCTTGAATTTGTACCCTGCGACCTCAAATACCTCTCCGATGTCGGGCACCGAGTCGCAAAGCTCCAAAATCCAGCCGGCGATGGTCTCATAATCATCGCTTTCCTCGAGCGGCCAACCAAGCTCAATTGCGTCATCGCACGAAAAACGCCCATCGACAAGCCACTCACGGCGCGAAAGGCGCGTGAGGTACTTGTTGTCGGGATCGAACTCGTCCTCGATCTCGCCGACAATCTCCTCGACGATATCTTCGATGGTGATGATGCCGGCCGTGCCGCCGTACTCGTCCACGACGACCACGATCTGGTCGTGCGAAGTCTGCATCTCGGACAGCAACGGCAGGATGTCCTTGGTGTCGGGCACAAAGGTGGCGTCGCGCAAATAGCTGGCGATGGGCTGGTCGCCCTTGCCGTCGAGCGCGGGCTGAATCAGGTCCTTGATGTGCGCGATGCCCGCGACGTTGTCGGGATCCTCGTGATACACCGGGATGCGGCTGAAGCCGGTCTGGCGCATAGTGGACAACACGTCGGCGACTGTCTCGTCGTCCTCGCACATGGTGGTGTCCACGCGCGGGACCATGACCTCGCGAGCCACGGTGTCGCCCAGGTCGAAGATCTCGTGGATCATGCGCTTTTCCTCGTCGAGCAGGTCGTCCTGCTCCGAGACCATGTACTTAATCTCTTCCTCCGAGACGTTCTGGCGGTCGTCGGCGCTCTTGATGCGCAGGATGCGGGCCAGGCCATCGGAGCAGGCACCGGTCAGCCACACGAGCGGGCGGGCGATCTTTTGGAACACGGAGAGCGGTCCCACGACTTGCTTGGATACGCCTTCGGCGTTAGCGAGGCCGATGCGCTTGGGCACGAGCTCACCGATCACGATGGACACAAAGGCGACGGCGACGGTGATGATGACCGGCGCCAGGCCGCGCGCGATGGCGGAAAGCGGCGCGATGCCAAAGCTCATGAGCCACGTGGCAAGCGGGTCGGACAGGCTCGTCGAGGCGACGGCGGACGAGGCAAAGCCCACGAGCGTGATGGCGACCTGGATGGTGGCCAACAGCTGATCGGAGTCGGCGGCAAGCTGGACGGCGCGCTCGGCGCGCTTATCGCCCTCCTCGGCATCGTGCTCCAACACGGCGCGCTTAGCCGTGGTGAGAGCCATCTCGGACATGGAGAAGTAGCCGTTGATAAGCGTCAGGACGAGGGTAGTGATAAGGGAGATGGTTATGTCCATCGGGAGTTTCTCGAACCTCCAAGATTCGGGACGTTAGGGTAAAACGTTGATGGCGGATACGGCAATTGCGCCGGTCGCCCGTGCGGGCGGGACCGTGGGCGCGGTCGCTAGATTACGAAGAGGATCACCGCCATGAACTGGAAGATACTGCCGGCGAGTACCCACAGGTGAAACACGCTGTGAAGATAGCGCACGTTTTTGGCGATATAGAACGGCACGCCCGCGGTGTAGCACACGCCGCCGACGGCGAGCAGGGCAAGTGCCACGGGGTTGAGCAGCGCCACGAGCTCGGGCAGCTTAAAGACAACGAGCCAGCCCATCAGCAGATAGACCAGGCCGCTTACCCAATGCGGCTGGCGCTCGCGCATAAAGCACTCGAGGGCGATGCCGATAATGGCGATGGCCCATACGGCAAAGAACAGCACAGCGCCGCCGTCGTTTGCGAGCGTGATGAGGCAAAACGGCGTATAGCTGCCCGCAATGAGCAGGTAGATGCAGCTGTGGTCGATGATGCGAAACACGCGCTTGGCGCGCGCGGGCTGAATCGCGTGGTAGAGCGTGGAGGCTAGGTATTCGAGGATAATGCTGACGCCGTAGACAATTGCCGCGGCCATGTGGGCCGGGCCTCCGCCGCGCAGGGCGGCGAATACGATCAGGAGCACCAGGCCCGCGATACCCAGCAGGCAGCCGACACCATGGGTGACGGAGTTCATGATCTCCTCACCCACCGTGTAGTGTGGAACGGCCGCGGTCTTGGGTCGCGGCTTAGAACTGTCGCTCGAATCGGACATGCCGGTTACATCCTCCAACGTAAAGAGTTCTCAACACTATATCAAAGCGTCTGGGTACGTGCGAAATTTGCACTATACGTGACCCTTTGTTTACCCATTCTTTGCCTGTTGACGCATCAACGGCGAACGTCCATAATGCGCTTGCATTAAATGTTGATGTATTAACATCTTATAGGAAAGCTTCTTATGTCTCAAAACGCACGTTCCCATCGAAAGCTCAAGATAGCCGGCGTCGTTGCGCTGGTGCTCGTTGTCGCGCTGCTGGGGTTTGCCGGCAACTTTTTGTTTGACTTTGCCCTGAACCCCCAAGCGCCGTACACCATGAAGATGATGCAGGATGGCAAGGACGCCGAAAAGGGCGAGCAGATGGACGCCGAGGAGGGCGAGGCACGGGCGTGGTTTAAGGAAAACCGCGAGAGCAGCAGCCTCACCGCGAACGACGGGACCGAGCTTGCCGCCTGGTATTTTGCTGCGTCGGAGAGCACGCACGACTACGCCGTCTGCCTGCATGGATATACCAACGAGCCCATCGGTATGGCCCGATACGTCAAGCGATTCCACGACCGCGGCATGAACGTACTCGCACCCGCCGCACGCGCCCACGAGCGCTCCGGCGGCGACTATATCGGCATGGGCTGGCCCGAGCGGCTCGATGTCGTCGCATGGATCGAGCGAATCGTTCAGGCTGACCCCGAGGCGCGCATCCTGGTCTTTGGCGAGTCGATGGGTGCGGCAACTGCCATGAACGTCGCGGGGGAATCTCTGCCCGCAAACGTTAAATGCATTATCGAGGACTGCGGTTATACAAGTGTTTGGGACGAGTTTTCTCTGCAGCTCAAGGACGTGTTCGGCCTGCCCAGCTTTCCCTTGCTCGATGTAGCAAACTTGGTGTGCAACGTGCGCGCGGGCTACGACTTTCATAAGGCGAGCAGTGTGGAGCAACTCAAACACGCGACGGTTCCCATGCTGTTTATCCACGGCGACCAGGACACCTTTGTACCGTACAGTATGCTCGACCAAAACTACGACGTGTGCGCCAGCAAGGTCAAGCAAAAGCTCACTATCCATGGCGCCACCCACGCCAAGAGCGCGCAGGTCGACCCCGAACTCTACTGGAACACGGTCGACAACTTCCTCGACAAGAATTTTTAGGCAAAAAGCAACGTCTGGGGTTTTGTTGCCAAAAATCGGTTTGTAGTCGGCGGTATTCGATTTTTCACCGCACTTCTGAAAAGCCGCCCGCAAGCGTTGTGCTCGTGGGCGGCTTTTGCTCAACTTACGCTACAAGGCGCTTGTTTTGTCCAATAGCTAGGCGCTACTTGACCTCGATGAGCTCGTACTCGCTCGTGCCCAGGCCGATCTTCTCGGCGTGCGCGATGCACGCGCGCCAGTCGGTGTCAGGATGCGTGATGCAGAAGGGATCCTTGGCCTGCTCGCCCTCCAGATGCTCGTGGTTGTGCTCCATCTTGGCCGCGCTATCGGTGAGTTCGGTGTTGGGCAGCGGCTCGGATGCCATGACGGCATCGGCGCAGGCCTGGTCGATGGCGACCGGGTCGAAGCTCGCGAACATGCCGATATCGTTGACGATAGGTGTGTCGTTTTCGGGATGGCAATCGCAGTTGGGGCTGATATCCATAGCCAGCGAAATGTGGAAGCTGGGACGCTCCTGGACAACGGCCTTGGTGTACTCGGCGATCTTGCAGTTGAGCACGTCGGCCGCGGCCTCATAGCCGGGCTTGATGCAGTCCTGGTTGCATGCCGCAATGCAGCGTCCGCAGCCCACGCAGCGATCGTGGTCGATGGCAGCCACGTGCACCGTGCGAGTGTTGCCGCTGGCAAGCTCGCGCTCGCGGGTGCCGTCGAACGAGATGGCGTTGTGCGCGCAGATCTTTTCGCAGGCACGGCAGCCAACGCAGTGCTCGGTCGCGACGTTCGGCTTGCCGGCGGCATGCTGCTCCATCTTGCCGGCGCGACTGCCGCCGCCCATGCCCAGGTTTTTCATGGCACCGCCAAAGCCGGCCTGCTCATGGCCCTTAAAGTGGGTGAGGCTGATCACGATATCGGCGTCCATGAGCGCCTGACCAATCTTGGCCTCGTGCACGTACTCGCCGCCCTCGACCGGGACAAGCGCCTCGTCGGTGCCCTTGAGGCCGTCGGCGATGATGATCTGGCAACCCGTAGCATACGGGGTAAAGCCGTTCTGGTAGGCGGTGTCGATGTGCTCGAGCGCGTTTTTGCGGCTACCGACATAGAGCGTATTGCAGTCGGTGAGGAAGGGCTTGCCGCCCAGCTCCTTCACGACGTCCGCGACGGCGCGGGCGTAGTTGGGGCGCAAAAAGCTCAGGTTGCCCAGCTCGCCAAAGTGAATCTTGATGGCGACGAACTTGTTCTCAAAGTCGATCTGCTCGATACCGGCGTGACGGATGAGGCGCTTGAGCTTGTCGAGCTGGCTCTCGCGAGCATGCGTGCGCAGGTTGGTGAAGTACACCTTAGCGGGTGCTGCGGGTGCAGTTGCGGTCATAGATCTATCCCCTCGGTCTATATGGCGTTACAGACATAGAGGATGGTACCAGTTAAAGCAGAGTTAAAGTCAAGTACGGCACCTAGTCATTGGGGATGTTCTTAAATGAGTAGTCGCAAGGGACACTCTTTCGCCACCCGGCAGTTGGGGACAGTCCCCAAGTGCCGGCAGCTAGGGACAGTCCTTTCCAGCCGGCCGGCGAGCCGGCAAGTCAGCAAAGACTGTCCCCGATGACCAGTCGTTTAAGAGCGTCCCCAATGACCAATAAGGGACTACTCCTGCACCTTGAGGGCCTCGGCCAGGCTGACGCGCTTGATGGAGCGCGTGTGCAGCAGCGCCACGACCAGGTAGGTTGCAAAGCCGATTCCTGCGCACGCCGCCATGGACCAAGCGGGCACGTAGATCTCGATATTGCCGTTATAGGCGAGCAGCATCGAGCGGAAGATGGCCGTGAGCGAGCCAATAATGACCGGCAGGCTCAGCACGAGTGACGCCGCAACGCACAACGTGATCGAGCGGATGTACAGATGCGAAATCTCGCTATCGCGATAGCCAAAGACTTTCATGTAGCTGATCGAACGGGCGCTGTGGTCGACCACAGCCTTGGTCAGCAGGTACATAAACAGCAAGAAGATGAACACCGCAAGCCCAACCATCATTCCGATCATTTTGCTCATCATGCCGATGAATTGGTCGCCCACGGCGCGCATGTCGTCGGGCGTGGTGTCGCCGGCAAAGTAACGAGCATCGAGGTCGAGCTTCTCGTTGCTCACATAGCCGTTAAAGTAGGCGGCGTCGTTGTCGAACAGCTCATTAAAGTCGTCGATACTCATATAGATATTCATGTCCGACTTGGAGCCCCAGGCACAGTCCTTGCCCGCGTACTCAAGGGAATAATACTCACCCTCGTACTTGTCGCTGAGCGTGACCTTCTGGCCCTCGCTCCAGCCAAACTTGTCGAGCAAGCCACCGCCAAAGACGACGCGTCCGTCGCCGACGTCCAGCCCTTTCCAGTAGCGCGAATCGGGCGAGATGCCGTAGACAGAAATCGTCTCCTCGCCATTACCATCGCCGCGGTCGTATTGCAGCTGGTAAACGGCATATTTCTCGGCCTGCGCGATTGCGCCCGCGCCGTTGTCAATCGTGTTGACCGGGTGAATGTCGTCGTTGTCGGTGTCGATCTTAGAGGCCTTGTCAATCAGGTCGATAGCCTCGTCGCGGTTGCAGCCGAGGATATCGGCAAGGTCATCGAGGCGCGCATAAAGCGCATCCTTCTTGTCCTGGACGTTTGCAAGCGCACCCTGCGCCGCAGTCAGGCTCTCGGCAGACGGAGATGCAGTCGCGGCATCGGCTGCCGTCTGCGCCGCATCGGCCGCGTCATCAAGCTCGTCCTCGGCATCTTGAGCGGCGGAAAGCAGCGCGCCGTCAACCGACTGCAAGCGCTCGAGTGCTGACCACTGCTCGCGCTCCTCGGCAGTGCCCTCGAGCTCCAGCGGCGCCTTGAGCGTGTACTGGTGCTCGGCGACCAGGCTTGTCTCGAGGTTGTCCGCGTAGTGCGTCATCGTGGGCAGAATCGCCAGGCCAAAGAGCAGCAGCAGCGAGGCAAACGCAATGCCCACAAAGAGCGTGGCAAAGTTGCCCAGGTTGCGCAGAAAGATACGCAGGCGGAAGCGGGAACAAAACCCATGCGCTCCGGCAGTTGCATACCGCGCTTGGTGCCCGATTTGCCGCTCGCCTCGTGACGAAGGAACTGCAACGGCGTCTTGCCCATTTTGCGAAGCAGGCCCACCAGCGTGATGAGGATGAGCGCGGCGGCGGGAACCACGGCGCACTTCACAAAGATCTCCCAGCTCCAGTACACCTGGAAGGGCGGCAGGCTGTACGAACCGTAATAGAGGCTGCGCATGGGCTCGGTAAAGAACACAACGCCGAGCGCAGTGCCCAAAAGCGCCGCGACCACGCCCACGATGGCGGGAAGTGCCAGGTAGTGCAGCACGATCTCGCGACGGCGATAACCGCTGGCGAGCAGCGTGCCGATGATGGCGCTCTCCTCCTCGATGGTGGCGTCGGTAAGGACCACAAAGACGAACGCCATGATCACGATGATGATGTCGAGCAGCGTCATCCACATCATGGAGTCGCCGTCCACGTCATCGCGCGCATAGCCAATGCCCTGATTGGAATCGGCGTCGGTCAGATCGTCCACGCGCGCATCGGCGTCGGTCAGTGCCTCGACCATATCTTGCTCGGCGTCGATGCGGTCCGCGGTGGGGAGGTCGCGATCGGTAAAGGTGAAGGAGTAGGTGTAGGCGGGTGCGCCGCCGGCATCTTCGAGCGCGGCAAAGCCGCCATCGGTGACCTCGGCCACGCCGTACGTGATGGTGTTCACCGTAAAGTCCGAATTGTTGAGGAACAGCGCCTGACTATCGGGCTGGGTCATGATGCCGCAAATGGTGTAGCTGCGACCCTCGAGCTCGACTTTATCGCCCACGGCGAGGTCGTTGTTGATGGCAAAGACACAGTCGATGGCCACCTCGTCGTCCGCCTTGGGCTGTTTGCCTTCGCAGTAGGACGCGATATCGACCTCGGTGCGGTGTGCATAGGTGCGCAGTGTGCGCTTGGTGCCGTCGTCGCCGGTCGCCTTTTTGATGATGGCGTCGATGGAAAAATTCTTGTAGAGCGTAACGCCGCCGACGTCGCCGGCCGCGTCCTCGGCGGCCTTGAGTTGATCGTCGGTAGCCTCGAAGGAGGTGGTCACGCGGCCGTCCTCAATCGTGTACGCATCGCGCATGTCGTCGATAAGGCAGCCGATGGAATGCGCTGCGAGCAAAAGGCCCGAGGTGAGAGCGATGCTTCCGCACATAAGCAAAAAGATGCCCAGGTACTTGCCGATATTGCGGCGCAGCTCGCGCGGGAGACGTTTTGCGAGAGGTGCCATGGCGCCGCCTACCAATCGAGCTCGGCGGCCGCGACGGGCGACTCGTTGAGCTCATCCTCGACGATGCGCCCGTCGCGCAGGCGCAGCACGCGGTTGGCCATGCGGGCGATGGCGGCGTTGTGCGTGACGATGATGATGGTGCAGCCGTACTCGTGATTGACATCCTCCATGAGCTGCAGGATTTCCTTGGACGTCTTATAGTCGAGCGCGCCCGTGGGCTCGTCGCACAGCAGCAGGCCCGGGTTTTTGACGAGTGCGCGGCCGATGGCACAGCGCTGCTGCTGGCCGCCCGAAACCTGGCGCGGAAACTTGTTGCGGTGCTCGTAAAGGCCCAGCGAACGCAGCAGGTCGTCGACATTGAGCGGCTTTTTGGACAGGTGTGCCGTGACCTCGATGTTTTCCTTGATGGTGAGGTCGGGCACCAGATTATAGAACTGGAACACGAAGCCCAGCTCGCGGCGTCGGTATTCGCCCAGGTCGGTAGGCTTGAGCACCGTGAGGTCACAGCCGTCCACCATGATGGAACCGCCGTCGGCATCCTCCAGGCCGCCGATCAGGTTGAGAAAGGTCGACTTGCCCGAGCCCGAGGGCCCCAGCATGACGCAGATCTCGCCGCGGTTGATGGACGTGTCGATGCCATCGAGTACCGTCAGGCGCGCATCACCGTCGCCGTAATGCTTTTTGAGATCCTTAACCTGGACATAGGCTTCCTGCGTTGCCATGGTATCCCCCGTTGTTAGCCTCGTACTACTTTATGAGCGTAATAGTAAACCATGGCGAACTATTTTGGAGCGAGGCCTGGATTTTATTTCAGACTAGTCATTGGGGACGTTCTTAAATGACTAGCTGTTGGGGACACTCTTTCGCCACCCGGCAGTTAGGGACGTTCCCTTTCTGCCGGCAGCTGAGGACAGTCCTTGGCAACCCGGCCGGCAAGCCGGCGGTTCGGCAAAGACTGTCCCCAATGACTAGTCGTTTAAGTCTGTCCCCAATGACCACTCTTGGTCGTTTAAGTCTGTCCCCAATGAGTACCCGATGACTAGGTGGCTAGGCGTGGGATTTGGTGCGTGCGAGGGCTAGGCCTACGGCGGCGATGGCCGCGGCAAAGAGCACGGTGACGCCCAGGTCGCAGGCGATGTCGCCCAGCACGGCGGACGTCAAATCCGAGGCGAGCGCCTTGCCGATCGCGTCGTTCACCCAATATGTCGGCACAAAGTGCGCCACCGTCTGCACGGCCGGGCCCATCAGCGACAGCGGCATCCAGGCGCCGCCCAAAAACGTCATGAGCATGCCGAGCAGGTTGCCCACACCGTTGAGCAGCTCCTCGCGCGCACCCAGGCTCGACAGCGCAAAGCCAACGGCCAGCGGCGTGCACGCCAGGGCAAACGTCGCTGCCAGCGCAAGGCACACACGGCCCGCGCCGACCTCGGCGACCGCGCCGGCAAAGCCCACGACGCCCATCATGCTCGACACAAACCAGATGCAGACGGTGATCACGGCGGCGGCTGCAAACACGGCAAGCGAGCGCCGGCGCTCGGAGATTGGACCGGCATCCATACGACGCACGCGCTCAGGCTCGTTCATGCCCGAGAACACCAACCCCACCGACACGATGACCGACGAGATAATCGCGTACGCACCGAAGTTGAAATACGACTCGAGCGTGGCGGCGGCAGTCGAGTCGACCTTGACCTGCTCGATCTCGACCTCGGCACGCTCGGTGGCCGCATGCTCGGCGGCCTTGGCAACGTCGCCGTTAGAGGCGGCGGGCTCAAGTGCGGCCGTAGCGCCCGCGAGCGAGATCCAGCGCGAGGCCTCGGCAGACGAAAGCGCTGCCGCCATGGTGCCGGCGCCGTAGGTCACATCGAGCTTGGGCAGGGACTCCCCCGCGCGGGCGGCTGCAACAAGGTCGCCCTCAAACCCCTCCGGGATAAAGAACACGCAGTCGGCGCTACCTTTGGCGCTGTTGCTCTTGGATAGCGCGTCCGCAAGGTCGTAGGTGTCGCCGCCGACGCCCGTGACTAGCTCAAAACGAGAACCCAGATGCTTGGTAAGCGCACGCGAAAGGTCGCTGTCGTCGCGGTCGACCACGATCACGTTGGCATCGTAGGGCTTGTACTCGGTGAGCTGCGACGAGTTCCAGCTCACCGACGCCGCGATGAATACGCCCATGAGCGAGATGAACACCGTATAGATGAGCAGATAGAGCGGGTGCGCGAGCGCCATGCGAAGCGCAGTCTTAAAGGTGCTCATAGCGGCTCCTTCCAAAGATCAGCGTGGCGGCGGCAACGAACAGCAGTGCCATAAGGACCAGCGCGCCGGCGCGAACGGCAAAGGGACCCAGGTCCTCAAAGAAATACAGGCGGTTGAACATGTCGCAGATGAGCTTGACGGGGTTGAACCAGCACTCGGCCGGGCAGGCGCGGGCAACATCGTCGGCAAGCGCCATCGCCGGCTCGCCGTAGAGGCCGGCGAACAGGGCGCACGTGGTGGCAAAGCCCGTGAGGATGCCCGACTTGGACGCCTTGCCGCCCTTAACGGGAAGCGTGCCCACAAAGAGCCCCAAGCCTGTGGCGGCAAGCGCGGAAGCGGCGGCGCCCACCAAACACAGTCCCTCGCGCCCGCCAAAGTCGATGCCCACGACCAAGCGCACGTAGCCAATCGCAATCGCCATCGAGGCAAAGGAGACCAGCCACGAGCCCACAAAGATGCCAGCCAGCGACGCCGTCTTGGAAAGACCGCCCACGCAGCGACGTGCGCCGAGGCCCGACAGATTGGGCTGCAGATCGACGACGCTCAAGGCGGCAAACTCGGCAGACATCATCGCCACCAGGCCAAAGAGCGCGTAATAGTAGATGACTGTGCCATCGGGCGTGGTGCGCGTAAGGTTCACGCGGCGGGTGCCGCCCTCGAGCGACAGGGCGCGCGCAACCGCCTCCGGGTCGACAAGCGCCGCCGGGTTGTCCTGGGCAATCTGGGACATGAGCTCGGCATTTTGCGCATACGAGCTTGCCACCGTCTCAAGGATGCTGCGGTCGGTGAGCACCGTCGACGCGCGCGAGCCGTCGTAACTCGATAGCAGCGTGAGCTTGGGCGTGCCCGCAGCGTCGACCGTATAGATGCCCGCGACCTCGCCGGCCTTGAGTGCTTTGCGCGCGGCAGCCAAGTCTTCGTACTCGTGGATCTCGAGCAGCTGATCGTCGCCTTCCTTGGCAAGCGAAGCCGTCACGTCCTTAAAGGTCGAGGCGTCCCAGGCCTCATTCGCTACGACGGCCACCGGCACCGGGTCGACCGTGCCGTCAGAGCTCAGGTTCGCGAACATAAACATGAACATCGTTGAAAGCGCAATGGGAAAGATCGCGCCCCAGACCCATGTACTCGGTCGACGCAGTAGCGTCTTGAGCGTGGTGATGATGGTGTTGAACATGGCCGCCCCCTAGTCGCGCAGCTCGCGGCCGGTGATCTCGAGAAACACGTCGTTGAGGGTCGGCGGCTCGCTCCACACGCGGCCGAGCGCCACGTCGGCGGCGCGCAGCGTGTCGAGGATGTCGACCAGATTGTGCGGACTCGCTTCGCAGGTGCAGACGAGCTCGCCGCCGGAAAGCTCAACCGAAAGCACGTGCTCGAGGGCGCGCAGCCGCTCGACCGTGGCGGTCTCGACGGCGCCGACCTCGACAGTCACGCGCTCGCCCATTTGAATCATGCGTTTGAGCTCGTCATTGGTGCCCTGCGCCAGCACACGTCCGCCGTCCATGATCATGATGCGGCTGCAAATCTGCTCGACTTCCTCCATGTAATGGCTGGTATACACCACCGTGGCGCCCTCGTCGCGCAAGCGGCAGATGCCCTCCAGGATAGCGTTGCGACTCTGCGGGTCGACTGCCACCGTAGGCTCGTCAAAGAAGATGAGCTCGGGCTTGTGCGCAATGCCGCAGGCAATGTTGAGGCGACGCGCCAGGCCGCCCGAGAGCTTGCCGGGGCGAAACTTGGCAAAGTCGCCCAGCCCGACAAAGTCGATCGCCTCGTCCACCAGCGCGCGGCGGCGCTTGCGGTCGCTAACGTAAAGGCTGCAGAAATAGTCGATGTTCTCACGCACCGTGAGCTCGTCGAACACCGCAACTTGCTGCGGGACCACGCCGATGCGGCGCTTGAGGTCGTAGCGGGCGGGCGTCATGGGCTCGCCGAACAGCTCGATAGTGCCTTTGTCGTAGGCGAGCAGTTGCAGAATACAGTTGATGGACGTGGTCTTGCCCGAGCCGTTGGGGCCCAGCAGGCCAAAGATCTCGCCGGGGGCGATGCTCAGGTTAAAGTGGTCGAGCGCAATATGGTCGTCATAGCGCTTGACGAGGTTTTCGACGTGGACGATGTCTGTCATGAGGCGGCCCTTCTGTTGATTGCGGCCCGGTACGATTGCATCATCGCAGGAGCCGCCGGCGCGCGCCAGTGAGCTTTGTCACGAGTGCGAAGCTTGGCCGTGCGGCCTGCCGATGTCCCCGCTTTGCCGCGTGGGAGGAATGTCACGGTTGCGCAGGCGGTCCCTCCACCACGCGCGGCTTCGCGTACAATACCCGTATGAACAGGCTTTTCGACAAATCGATCGTTCTGGCGTGCTGTATTGCGGCCGCCATGGGCCTTGCTGTGGACGTTCACCTGGTCGCGGCGTTTTGCCTTGGCGTTATTGCCACCTCACTGGCCGAGGTCGCACAGGGGGAACGCACGCGTCGCGCAAGCAAGACCGCAAGTTACGCTTACATCATCGCGGCTGTCTTCGTGCCGCCGTTTGTGCCGTTTGCGCCTCTCGCCCTCTATGACATCGCGCGACGCGTGCGCCGTGAACGCATCTGGCCCGCGCTGGCGATTGGCGCCGTGTTTGTCTGCGCGCTTGTCGCGGACCTTCGCGGCGGCGCGCTCACCACCCGAACGCTGCTGCTAACCGCCATCCTTTCGGTCGCCGCCACGTTGCTGTCGCTGCGCACCGCACAGCTGGAGCGCGAACAGGAACGCATGCGTCGCACCCGTGACAAGCTGCAAGAACGCGCCCTGGCACTCGAGGCACGCAACCGCGACCTCGCCGACCGCCAGGACTACGAAGTCGAGCTCGCGACGCTCGCCGAACGCGCCCGCATCGCGCGCGAGATCCACGATAACGTCGGGCACCAGCTCACGCGCGCCTCACTGCAGGCCGAAGCCCTACGCGTGGTCCACGCCGACGAGCCTGGCGTCACCGCCGATTTCGCCGACGTTAAACGCACGATTGACGAGGCGCTCCAGCTTGTGCGCACCAGCGTCCACGCGCTCAACGACAACGCCGTCGACCTTTCCGTGCAGCTCGAACGCACTGTCGAAGGCACACGCTCGGACGGCGGCCCGCAGATTGAGCTTGAAGTTATGGCCGAACATGCGCCCGCAAACGTCGCCAACTGCTTTGCAGCGGTCCTGCGCGAGGCGCTCTCCAATACCATGCGCCACGCTTGCGCCCAGACCGTCACCGTACGGTGCATGGAGCATCCGTCGTTTTACCAGCTCATTGTTACCGACGATGGCGTGGGTGAGGTCCAAGCAAGCGGCCGCGGCACCGCGGAGGGCATGGGGCTCGCCTCCATGCGCGAGCGCATCGAGGCGCTTGGCGGCACCTTCACCGCCGGCCCGCGTGCCGGCGCCGGCGGCTGGCGTGTGTTTGCCACCGTTCCCAAACAGCAAGGAGATGAGGACCGATGAGACTCATCGTTGTCGACGACGACCGCTTGGTGGTCGATTCGCTCAAGATTATCCTGGGCGCCCAGCCACAGATCGAGGTGGTGGGCACCGGCGCCAACGGCAACGACGCGGTTTCGCTCTATGCCGAGCATGCGCCCGATATCACACTGCTCGACATCCAGATGCCGGAGCGCGACGGCCTTTCGGCGGCACGCGAAATCCTTGAGCGCGACCCGGGGGCGCGCGTGGTGTTTCTGACGACATTCTCGGATGACGAGTACATTGTGTCGGCGCTCAAGCTGGGCGCCCGCGGCTATCTGATCAAGACCGATGTCGCCGCCATTCCACCGGCGTTGGCGCAGGTCATGGACGGCAAACGCGTGCTCGAGGGTAAGGCGATCGAGGACGTCGATTTTGACGGAACGGACGTTGAGGCGGGCACGCCCCGCCGGCCTGCGGCCTTCGCCAGCCTAACCGACCGCGAGTTCGAAGTCGCCGAGCTCATCGCCCGCGGCCTCGATAACAAGGAGATTGCCGCCACCGCCTATATGGGCGAAGGCACCGTACGCAACCACATCAGCTCGATCCTTGCCAAAATGGGCCTACGCAACCGCACGCAGATCGCCATCGCCTACCTGCGAGGGTAATTACCCAACGACCGACCGCCCCGGCATAGCAAAATGGCTGCTGCCGATTTAATGCCATTTCAAAACTATGCCGGTTTACGGGGCCAGACTCAGGACCCCCATCCATACCCGCGTTTTCTGCAAAATGACGGCTCGTCTACCTGCGGTTTTATTTTCACGAATATCGGCATGGTTGGGGACTCGTAACTCAGCCCCGTAAACCGGCATAGTTTTGTTCGGGCGGCCCTGCACGAGTGTCTCCGCCAGCCTCGCGGGACCAAAATGAGCCGTTTTCCTCCGTCCCCAAGGGATCAGCCGAAACCGCCCGCCACGAAATCGGCCCATCTACTACGTTTGACTCAATACCCCTGACCATACCTTCGTTTTGAACAAAACCGCAGGCGTTCTACCTGCGGTTTTGTTTTTGCGCTTTTCGGCATGGTTGGGGGTAAGGGGCTAAACGTAGTAGATGGGCCGGTTTCGTGGCGCGCCCTCCTCCCCAACGCACAAAAGCGCCACCACGGAGGAGGGAGATGCCTCCGTGGCGGCTGGGGGTAGGAGTAGGTCGGGATTTAGCCCTGCCGGCCGCCCGGGGCCTTTTGGCCCCGGGCGCTGTCGACGTGCCTAGCGCTTACGGATACCCCAGACCAGGGCTCCGACGCCGGCCATGGCGATGACAAATGTCATAAGCAGAGCGGCGGCCTGCTGGTCACCCGTGGTGGGCAGGAAACCCTTGACCGTCTTGACGATATTCGTCACGGTCTTGGGCGTGCCGGGATCGGGCGTCGGCACGGGCGTCTCGGGCTTCTTGTACGTGTTGTTGAACACGATACCCTCGACGCTCTTGTCGCCCTTGGTAAAGGCGACGTTCGCCTTGAGGTTGCCCTCGCCGTCATCGACCACGTTGACGGTCACGGTAAAGACGGACTTGTCGTAGGTCATACCGACCTCGTCGCCCTTGACCTCGCTGATGGTGTAGACGTGCGTACCGGGCTCGTCGTACTCGAACTTGTCGAAGCCGATCTTGCCGTCGGCATCGTTGGCAACCGTAGACTCGATGTCCTCGCCAACGAGCTTAAAGCTAAACTCGTCCTTCTTGAGCTCGCGTCCCTCGAGCACCTTGATGGCGCCGATGGAGACCTGCGTGGGCATGGCGTGATACTTGTTGGTAAAGCCAGCCGACTCGGTAGCTCCCTCGAGCTTGTGCGCCGCGGTCAGCGTGCCATCACCATTGTCGGAGACGGTGGTCACGACGGTGTAGGTCGTGCCGTCATAGGTGACGCCCTTGTACAGGCCGAGCGCGTTGGGGCAAGCCTCGCGCAGCGTGTACGTGTGCGTGCCGGGCGCCTCGTAGCGAATCGGGCTCAGTGTCACAGTGCCGTTGGCGTCGTTGGCGCCGCTTGCGACAACCACGTCGTCCTCGAGCAGATCAAACGTGAACTCGCCAGCTGCAAGGTCGCGTCCGGTCAGACGCTTGACCGTCTTGACCTGATCGGTCACGGAAGAATCGGTAGGCGCCACGCTGTAGGTGTTGGTGAACGTGAAGGCAGCACCGTCGTCGCCTTCGCGCTTGACGCTCAGATGTCCGGTGCCGTCGTCAGTCACGGTATAGGAAACCTTGCGCGTAGCGTTGGCATCGTTGGTCACGCCAGGGGCGCTGCCGGTCTCGGTCACCGTATAGGCAAAGGTGTGCGAGCGCGGAGCGGTGGGGGCCGCAGGCTCGGACTCGTCGCCGGGCTCGTCAGCGTTGGCATCAGCGTCGGCGCCGACCTCTGCCTCGTCAGCGTCGACGTCGTCAGCTTCGTCTGCCTCGGCCTTATCGGTCGCATCGTCCGTCACGCCCAGAGCGCGGTTGAGGTCCTCGAGCGTAAAGTGGATCTTGCCAAAGTCCACGTTACCGGCTGCGTCGTTGGTTACGGTCGTGCGTTCGGGCATCGGGGCACCTGCCTCGTCGGCGGTCACGGTAAAGGTGAACTTACCCGTGATGTCGGCTGGGGTCAGGCCCTCGGCAACCTGGAGCTTCTTAGTACCGGTGAGCGCGGCATCCACGGCGTCGGCGCCGTAGGCGTTCTCGAACAAGGGCTCGACGCCGCCGTAGTCGACCGTCGCCGTCAGGGTACCGTCACCGTTGTCGACGACGATAACCTTAAAGCCAAAGCTCCACGTTGTAGCGGAAACGCCATTCGGCAGCCCGAATAAATCTTCGTAGGCCGTGTAGTTAATGGTCCAGGCAAGCTTGCCGTCCTTATCGGTACGATAAGCAAGCCCAGCAGCCTCAAGATTAGCAAGCATCTTGGTGTCGTAGTGCAGCGTATCAAAGCTCACGTGCCCGCCGATATTGGGCTTGAGGTTTTCGTATGCCACAAGCTCACCCTGATAGGCGATGCCGAACCAGAACTCGCCGTCGGCCATCGGGCGACCGGTCAGAGTCTTGGTGGCAACGACCTGAGCAGCGGTACCACCAGGCGTGTTGGTCATAGCGCTGTAACTGTTGTGGAACGGCACCAGGGCCTTCTCGACCTTGTTCTCGCCACTCTTGTGGACCGTCTCATGCGTGCCCTCGGGACCACCGGAAACGGTCGTCGTAGCAGTGAGCGTACCGGCGGTGTCGTCGGCGATGGCGATCGTCACCGTGCGTACGGCGTCATCGTAGGTGTAACCGGGCTGGCCGTCGTTCTTTTCGGCCACGGTGTACTTGAAGGTCTTGCCGGCGTCAGCCTGCGTAAATTTAACCTCATGACCAGACAGAATGTCGATCAGTCCGACCGTTGCCTCTGCCGCTGCGGGGGACTTGAAGCTATTATCCCCGGGCAGCAGACCGAGCGCGCGAGCCGAAGCGTCGTCAGCGGGTGTCACGGTAAAGGTGAACTGACCCTCGGTCATGGGGCGGCCGTCCAGATACTTGCTGAGCCACAGACCGCCGGCCGCGGTGTAGTTAAGCTCAGTGCGGTACGTGTTGGTAAAGCGTCCGTTTTCCTTCTTGGTGACGTTGGCGGTCAGGTTGCCATCGCCGTCCTCGGTCACGGTTACTTCGGCGGTCGCGACGTGGGAGTCATACGTCATGCCGACCGTATTGCCCGCGTTCTCGCGGATCTCGTACTTGTAGGTTCCGGCAGCCGTGTAGCGAATCTTGCCGAACTTGATGGCGGCAATGCCGTCCTTCGCGTCCTTCTTGCTCACGGTTACGGTTGCGGGATCGGGCAGTGGGGCGTCTTCGGGGGCGGTGATGGTAAAGCTGAACTCGTCCCCATCCGTCCAGTCGCGGCCGCTGATGACCTTGCTCAGGTCAAAGTCGAGGTCTGCATCGGTCGGGGTCACGCTGTAAGTGTTCTCGAAGGTCGCAGGCGTGGCGCTCTTCAGCTCGTGCGTAGCGCTGAGGGTACCGTCACCGTTGTCGGTAATGGTGGTCTCGATGGTGTACTTGGCGTCGCTGTACGTGATGCCCTTGCTGGTGGTTCCGCCGTTGACCTCGCGCAGCGTGTAGGGGTACTTGCCGGGCTTGGCGTACTTCACGGCGCCCATCGTGATGTTGCCGCTGGCGTCGTTGGTGCCGGTGGCGACGACCTTGTCGCCCTCGACGAGCTCGAAGGAGAACTCGCCGGCAGCAAGCTCGCGTCCGGTCAGGACCTTATTCGCGGTGATCTGGTCGGTGACGCTGAACTCGTCAGGATTCGGCTTGTAGCTGTTGTTGAACTTCGCCTCGTCGGCTCCATTCAGGACATGCTTCGCCTCGAGCGTGCCGTCGCCCTTGTCGGTGATGGTCGTCTCAATGGTGTAGGTCTTGCCGTCGTAGGTGATGCCGTTGTTGGCGTCGCCCGGGACCTCGCACAGCGTGTAGGTATGCTTGCCGGCAGCGGTGTACTCGATGGGGCTCATCTTGATCTTGCCGCGGTCGTCATTCTTGCCGGTGGCGACAACATCGTTGCCCTCGACGAGCTCGAAGGAGAACTCGCCTTCCTTGAGATCGCGCCCGGTCAGGACCTTGGTCGCCGTGATCTGATCAGTAACACTGAAGCTCTTGGGGGTTACGGTGTAGGCGTTCTCGAAGGTCGCCTTGTCAACATTCTGCAGCTTGTGCTCCACGCTGAGGGTGCCATCGTTGTTATCCTTGACGGTGGTCACAATAGTGTACTCAGCGGTGCTGTAAGTAATGCCGTTTTCGGTGGTGCCGGCCTTGGTCTCGCGCAGTATGTAGGTGTGCTCGCCAGCCGCAGTGTAGGTGACGGGATCCATTACGATCTTGCCGTCGGCATTGTTGGTACCGGTGGCGACCACGTTATTGCCCTCGACGAGCTCGAAACGGAAATCGCCAGCCTTGAGGTCGCGCCCGTCCAGGACCTTGTCCGCGGTGATCAGGTCGGTGACGCTGGAGCTCTTGGGGGTCACGTTGTAGGAGTTCTTGAACTCGGCAACCTTGACGTCCTTCAGAACATGCGTGGCGCTGAGCGTACCGTCGCCGTTGTCCGTGATGGTGGTCTCGATGGTGTACTTGGCGTCACTGTAGGTGATGCCCTTGCTGGTGGTTCCGCCCTTGACCTCGCGCAGCGTATAGGCGTGCGTTCCGGCCTTGGTGTACTCGATGGGGCTCATCGTGATCTTGCCATCGGCGGCGTTCTTGCCGGTGGCAACGACCTTGACGTCCTTGCCCTCGCCCTCGACGAGCTCGAAGGAGAACTCGCCCTCAGCCATGTCGCGGCCGGTCAGGACCTTGGTCGCGGTAATCCGATCCTCGACAGGCTTCACGTTATAGGCATTGGTGAACGTAAATGCCACATCGCCGTCTGGCTTGTGGGATACGCTCAAATTACCCTTGCCGTCATCGGTCACGGTGTAGGAAACCTTGCGCGTGGCGTTGGCGTCGTTGGTCACGCCAGCGACCTCGCCGGACTCAGTCACGGTGTAAGTAAAGGTGTGCTCGCGCTTCTCGGGCTTCTCGCCCAGAGCCTTGTTAAGGTCGTCGAGCGTAAAGGTAATCTTGCCAAAGTCGACCTTGCCCTTGGCATCATTGGTCGCGCTCGCGTTCGTGGGCATGGGTGCGCCCTCTTCACCGGTCACGGTAAAGGTGAACTTGCCGGCAATGTCAGCCGGGGTCAGGCCATCAGGAACCTGCAGATTCTTCTTGCCCACAAGCGATACCTCGACAGGCGCGGCAGTGTAGGCGTTCACAAACTCGTTGCCGGCATCGCCGTAGACAGCCGTCGCCGTCAGGGTACCATCGCCGTTGTCGACAACGGTCACATATGCGTCAATTGCCGCCGTGGTAGTGCTCACGCCCGCAGGCAGCTCGCCGGTCTGCTCGGCAGCAATGTAGCGAATGGTCCACGTGGGCTTGTCTGAGCTAGCGTCAAACGACGCCTTGTCTTCCTCGACCAGCTTGGCAAGCGACTCGGTCGTGTACGTCAGCGGACCGAACTCAACCTTGCCACCCTTGTTGGTTGCATCCAGCAGAACCTCGTCGTGCCCCGCATAGCTCAGCGCAAACTTAAATTCGTCATCGGCCATCAGGCGCCCCGTGAGCGTCTTGGTAGCCTCAAGAGTCAGCGGGGTTTCCGTCTTGGCGCTATAGATGTTCGTGAACTTAGTCTCACCCGAGGTCTTTTCAACGTCGGCCTTAAGCTCACCCTTGGCGTTAACCGTCACAGCCACCTTGAACGTGGCAACGTTCTTGCTGTAGGTAATGCCACCGGCGTCGCCCTTGACCTCGCGGACCTCATAGGTGTACTCGCCCGGCTCGGCATAAGTAATCTTGCCAAAGTTAATGGCTGCCTTGCCCTTGTCGAGATCGGCATTGGTCACAGTTACGGTCGCGGGGTCGGGCATCGGGGCATTGTTGTCGGACGTCGCGGAGAGCTCAAACTCAAACGCATCCGTATCCGCCCACTTGCGGCCCTCGAGCACCTTGGTCAGACCAAAGTCAGTCTTGGTATCCACCGTTGTCGGCTTGGTTGCAAGGCTAAAGATAATCTTGCCGTTGTTGCCCAGGTGCGAATGCACGTGCGTGGAAGTCGCAACGGAGGAAAGGTCATTCCACCTGGGGTTAAGCACGTCGCGCGCGGTCTCGGTCTTGTTACCATTCACCTCCACATCGTCCTTGGTGGTATGCAGCTGGTCGATATAGGCCAAGCGCGCGGTTCCCTTATTAAAGGACCAATAGCCGTCATCTTTGACCAGAGCGCCGTCGTAGCTGGCGATCTCGTGCCCCTCAAACTCCACAACGGCATAGTCGTCCTTCGGCTTGCCGTTTGCGCCCATCGCCACAAACTCGTCCTTGTAGTAATAGACGTCGTTGCCCTGCGGCTTTACCGTCGCGCGCTGGGTGCATTCCTTGTCCGTGTAGATAGGCGTGATTTTTTGGAAGTAATAGTAGCTGTTGGTATCGGCGGGCTCAAACTCGGCGACAACATCGCCCAGCTCGCCGCCCGACCACTTGTTGGCCAGGAAGTAGACCGTCTGGTTGTCGGCGTCCTTGTGGTCATCGATATACTTCTTGAGCACCTTATCGGGCGTAAACAGGTTGTTGCGTGCTTCGTCCTTGACGCTCGAGGTGTATTTAATCTGAATAGGCTTGATGTCATTGAGCGACGTGCGCTCAAAGATCCCGTTTTCCATGTCCACGTGATAACGGATCAGCGGAATCAGCGATGCGGGGATCTTAACCGTCACGATATCGCCCTGCTGCGCATTGGCAGAGCGCTCGACGGTGATGACCAGGTCCTTGGCCACGCCCGAAAACTCGTACGTGTCCGTATTGCCCTTGGTTGTCTTGGTCACTTCATCAAAGGGGACGCCATTAATCTGAGCGCTGACAAACGTATCGACCTGCATAAAGTCGCCCAGCTCATCACTGAAGGTGATGTAGCCGGACTTGCTCTCGTCGTAACCATCCTCGATCTGAGTGGGAGAGCCCTTGCCCGAGGTGATAGAGCTCGAGATATCATCAAACACCTTCTTGAGCTCATCGGCATTCGACGCAGCCTTGTAGAAATCGGAATTCTCGGTGCGCTTACCAAGCTCATTGGTTGTGTAGGACGTGGCGTTTGGATAGTTGCTCGACACGGCGTGCATGAACTTGTTTTCGTCGCTCGTCCAGTAGTTCGTAGGCTCGTCAGCGGGATTCGCATCATCAAAGATGCCGATGGTGTAGACCGTAGCGCCTTTCCCCTTCATTTTCTTGGCGGCGACTATGGCATTATTGGCAACCGTAGGGTTAAAGTTCCTGACGTCTGTGGGCGTGCCGTCCGTAAAGAACACAACTACCTTCTGGGCATCCTCGCGGCCCGACATGTCGCGAGCAAGTTCAAGGCCGTAATCAGCCCGCGTGGCACCGGCAGGTTCGATCTGGCCGACCGTATTCTTAAGTTCCGTCGCAGCGCTATCAACACACGGCGTCAGGCTCTTCATGGTCTGCGAGTAGTTGTGCGTGTATCCCTGACGATCGCGATACGTATCGTTGCCGATCTCGTTTTTCTTTGCACCCGAAAACTTAACGATGGCAACCTGATGCCGCTTATTCGTATCTTTAATGCTCTTGTTTTGCTCGGCGATGGTGTCGATAAAGGAACTGGCAGCTGCCTTGAGTGCGTCGATGCGTTTGGTCGAATCGCTGTCACCCATGTCATTATCCATCGACCCGGAGGCATCAAGCACCATCACGATATCGAGCGGTTTAGTGACCAGCGACGTTGTGTCAGAAGTCGAAGACATCGTGGAGAGCGTCGTCACAAAGTCGGACTTTTCGTCCTGCGCCGGCTCGACCGTCTTGTCCGTCCAGATTCGGCCTACATAACGTGTCGTCAGGTCCTGCTCGCCGCCCGACGCCTAGTACTGCCAGCGGCCGGTGGTGTCAGGGTCGACTATCTTTCCGCTCACCGTCGGTCCGTCCATTCCGGTGCTGGACCTGGCGTTGGCCTCGGGCAGCATGGCAAATGCTGCAGCCGGCAACACCAGCACCACGGCCAGTATCACCGCCAAGAGACCCCTCGTGTACTTACTCATCGCGTCTCCCTTCTCGCGGTCTCAGACCTTGCAACAGCCTAAAGTTACGAAATGAGACACAATTTGGGCAGGTGACACATGTTCCAGATTCGGTTTTTGGCGTGAGACAAATGTCTCACCAAAGTTGAGACACGGCGTTTTCGCAGGAAAACGGGTGCGACTCAAGATGGACGGGGCAAAAGGGCCCGTTTTCCTCCATCCCCGAGGGAGCAGTCGACGGCGCTCGCCACGAAATGAGCCTATCTACTACGTTTAGTCCGGTACCCCCGACCACAATCGCGTTTCATGCAAAATCGCAGGCGTTCTACCTGCGGTTTTCTTTTCGCGTTTTTCGCCGTGGTTGAGGGTAGCCACCCAAACGTAGTAGATGGGCCTATTTCGTGGCAGACGGGTCACGCGGCAGCCCTCACAAGGCAAAAATGATCCGTTTCCCTCTGTCCACGGGAGATCAAGGGCTGCTACGGATATGGTGCTATTTCAAAACTATGCCGGATTACGGGGCTAAAGTCGGAGTCCTCATCCATACAGCCTTTTTTTGAAAAACGGCAAGCAGTCTACCTGCGGTTTTGTTTTTGCGATTTTCCGTATGGTCGGAGGTTCGCTGTCCAGCCCCGTAATCCGGCATAGTTTTTGTTCGCAGAGGCTTAACCGCGCGTTCACGCGCGGGGCCGGTGG
>CABPWH010000024.1 GCA_902461085.1 uncultured Collinsella sp.
GCCTGCGGTTGATGCAGGCAGCGCGCCTTTTGCGTTGAGCTCCGTTGAGGTTCGAAGTAGTGGACTAGTTGGCCATGACGCCTTCGGTCCAGGCCTCGACGTCCTCGATGCGCAGGACGTTGGCGACCTCGGCCACGCAGTCGACGCTGGCAAGCTCGGCGGCGGCAGCCTGGACGTCCTTCTCGAGCGCGCGGTGCGTCAGGAAGATGACCGAGCAGGCATCGCTGACGCCCGACTTGCCGTCCTCGACCTGGTTGATGAGCGAGATCGAGATGTTGTGCTTGGCAAAGATGTCGACCGTCTCGGACAGGGCGCCCACGCGGTCGGCGACCTTCAGGCGCACATAGTACTTGGTCTGGAGCTCGTCCATGGGCTTAAAGGCGAGGTTGTGGCCATAGGGCTCAATCTCGGGCAGTGGAGCCACGCCGCGGCTGATCTGCTCGGAGAGCGACAGGATATCGCCCACGACGGCGCTCGCGGTGGGGAAGGAGCCTGCGCCGGCACCGTAGAACATGGTCTCGCCCACGGCGTCGCCTACCACGTAGACAGCGTTCATGGCGCCGTTGACCTTGGCAAGCATGTGGTCGGCGGGGATCAGCGTGGGATGCACGCGGACGTCGACGCCGGCGTCGGTGTTGCGGGCGATGCCGAGCAGCTTAATGGTATAGCCGAGCTCGCGGGCCTGGGCGATGTCCTC
Organism: uncultured Collinsella sp.; assembly: GCA_902461085.1. GTDB lineage: Bacteria > Actinomycetota > Coriobacteriia > Coriobacteriales > Coriobacteriaceae > Collinsella. Next base: position 698 of record CABPWH010000024.1, read on the forward strand.
GGCGCCGATGGTACGGATACCCTGCTGGTACACATCGTCAGTGGTCACGCGGGTGCCAAAGCCGATGGAGGCGAGGATAGCCGTCTTGCTGGCGGCATCGAAGCCGTCGACGTCGGCGGACGGGTCGGCCTCGGCATAGCCCTTGGCCTGCGCGTCGGCAAGCACGTCGGCGTAATCGGCACCCTCGGCGTCCATGCGCGACAGGATGTAGTTGGTGGTGCCGTTGAGGATGCCGGCGATAGTCAGGATCTTGTTGCCCACCAGGTCGTGCTCGAGCGTGCTCACGATGGGGATGCCGCCGCCGCAGCTGGCCTCGCACTTAATCTGCACGCCACACGCGCGCGCCTTCTCGGCGAGCGTCTCGACATGACGGCCCAGCAGGGCCTTGTTGGCAGAGACGATGTGCTTGCCGTGCTCGAAGGCGGTGGTGAAGATCTCGGTCGCGGGGTGCTCGCCGCCGATGAGCTCGACGACGATATCGACGGCGGGGTCGGTGACGACGTCATGCCAGTCGCTCGTAAAGGCCTCACGCTCAATACCGGCCGCCTCGGCCTGCTCCCAGGCAAGCGCGCAGGCGCGGGTCAGCTTAAGGTCGATGCCGTAGGCTGCCAGGTACTCATCGTGGTGGCTCTTGATCAGACGGGCCACGCCGCCGCCGACGGTTCCCAGACCGATCAGACCGACGTTCACGGTGCGCAGGGGTTCGCTCATTGATAGCTCCTTCGTGCATCTTATGGATGGATTAACCGCTTAATGGTTGAGTGCATTCTAGCGTGAACCGAGGGCGCGTGCTTGCCAGGCAACAGGAGTCGCACAAAACGGCACCCCCGAAACGCTGCGGAAACATTGGAAACATGCTCGCTACAAACGAACTTCCGTAACAAGCTGTCAGCGTTTGCACCATAAGGTTTGCCCTGTGCGACTGGGGCATGCAGGCGCTCGTCGGCGTGGAATGACGAGGGGCAGGTCGAAAAGCCCGCTACGGCCTATGTGATTCAGGACGGCAAGCACATCGCCGCCTAGGTGCGCACAAAACGCGACCGGTGAGTCTGTTTTAATCAGGGCAGAGGCGCTTGTAACAGAATAGAAATATTACTTTCACACAATAAAGTGGTGTTTATGCATAAATCAATTAAAACACGCATTTTTATGGATAAATGAACAAGGCCAAAGAAAAAGTTGAAATAATCGCCACTTTTCCCAACTAAAGCGTCTACTATTTTGCGAACGCCGAACACGGCGAAGGATGGCCTGTCGGGTAACCGAAACCCGACGAGATTTGAGAGGAGAGCCGTATGTCGAGCCTCACCGGTAAGTCATTGAACCCTGTTATGAATCGCAGGAGCGTTATCGCGAGCGCAGCAGGTCTGGGGGCGATGTCCATTCTAGCTGGCTGCTCCTCCAACGGCGGCAACAGCGGTTCCGCTTCGGGCGACGCTTCGTTTAAGATCGGCACCATCGGCCCGTTGACCGGCGCCAACGCGTCCTACGGCAAGTCCGTTACCCAGGGTGTCGAGCTTGGATGCAAGGATTTTTCGACCAAGGAACTGCCGCTTGCCAGCAAGGCCGAGGATGACCAGGCCGATGGCGAGAAGGCCGTCAACGCCTTCAACACCCTGCTCGACTGGGGCATGCAGGCCCTCGTCGGTCCGACCACCACGGGTGCGTCGGTTGCCGTTGCAGCAGAGTGCGGTAACGACCCCAAGACGTTCATGATCACCCCGTCCGCGTCCTCCGAGGACGTTACCAAGGGCAAGGATTGCGTCTTCCAGGTTTGCTTTACCGATCCCAACCAGGGTGTCAACGCTGCCAAGTTCCTGGCGCAGAAGTATGCGGACGAGAAGTTCGTGCTGTTCTATAACTCCGGCGACGCCTATTCTTCGGGCATCGCAGATTCCTTTAAGGCCCAGGCCGCTGAGTCCAAGCTCGAGATTGTTGACGAGGAGACCTTTAAGGACGACTCCGCCACGAGCTTTACCAACCAGCTGACCAAGGCCAAGCAGGCTGGCGCCACCATGATCTTTGCGCCGATCTACTACACACCGGCGTCCGTCCTGCTCAAGAACGCCAAGGACATGGGCTACGACGTCAAGATGATGGGTTGCGACGGCATGGACGGCATCCTGGGCGTTGAGGGCTTCGACACCTCTCTTGCCGAGGGTCTGCTGCTCATGACCCCGTTCTCCGCCGACGACGAGAAGAACGCCGACTTCGTCAAGGCATATAAGGATAAGTACGGCGATACCCCCGACCAGTTTGCCGCCGATGCCTACGATGGCGTGCACGCGGTGGCCGAGGCCCTCAAGGAGGCCGGTCTTGGTGTCGACGCCGACCCGACCGAGGTCGCCGACAAGCTGCCCAAGGCCATGCTCAAGATTACCGTTGACGGTCTGACTGGCAAGCTCACCTGGAACGATAAGGGCCAGGTCCAGAAGGACCCCACGGCGTACGTCATCACCGATGGCGAGTACGTACAGGCCAAATAGGCCGCCTTACATAGAGCGGTTTTGATCCCAAGCAGGGGAGGTTTTGGCCTTCCCTGCTTGCTTGGTATCTAGGGACAGTGTAACGTCCCTGTTTCATACATGTACTGGAAACCTATTCGAAAGGGGGATGTGGAACATGACGGTCTTTATCCAATACCTGGTCAACGGCCTGTCCATGGGTAGCGTCTACGCCATCATCGCGTTGGGCTACACCATGGTCTACGGTATCGCCAAGATGCTCAACTTCGCTCACGGCGACGTCATCATGGTCGGTGCCTATGTCTCGTTCTGCGCCACGTCGTATCTCGGCCTCCCGGGCTGGGCATCTGTAGTTCTCTCTTGCGTGGTCTGCACGGTTCTCGGTGTTCTCATTGAGGGTCTGGCCTATAAGCCGCTGCGCCAAGCAGGCCCGCTGGCCGTTCTGATCACGGCCATTGGTGTGTCGTACTTCCTGCAGAATGCCGCACAGCTTCTGTGGGGCGCCACGCCCAAGAACTTCACTTCGCTCGTCGCCTTCCCGGTGCCGGAGTTCTTGGCCAAGTTCAACGTGAGCGCTGTCTCGCTTGTCACCATCGTCGCCTGTCTGGTTATCATGGCCGGTTTGGTGTTCTTTACGGGCAAGACCAAGATGGGTAAAGCCATGCGTGCCGTGTCCGAGGACAAGGCCGCCGCTCAGCTCATGGGCATCAATGTCAACCGCACTATCTCGATGACGTTCGCCATCGGCTCGGCGCTTGCCGCCATCGCCGGCGTGCTGCTGTGCTCCTACTCGCCGGTGCTGCAGCCCACGACGGGCGCCATGCCTGGCATCAAGGCCTTCGATGCCGCCGTTTTCGGCGGCATCGGCTCCATTCCCGGTGCCTTTGTCGGCGGCATTCTCATCGGCATCATCGAGGCGATGGCGCAGGCTTACATTTCCACGAGCCTTGCCAACTCTATCGTCTTTGGTGTTTTGATCATCGTCCTGCTCGTCAAGCCTGCCGGCCTCTTGGGCAAGTACGTCCCCGAGAAGGTGTAGGTGAGCGTTATGAAGTTTCTTAAAGACAAGCAGACGCGTCACGACTTTGTCACGTACGCCATGTGCATTGTGGCGTTCGCCATCGTGTTCATTATGCAGTCTAACCACATGATCCCGCGCATGATCGCCGGTCAGCTGGTCCCCATCACGGCCTATATCGTCATGGCCATCTCCCTTAACCTCGTCGTCGGCATCGCGGGCGACCTGTCGCTGGGCCATGCGGGCTTTATGAGTGTCGGTGCCTACACGGGCATCGTCACCGCGGTCGCTCTCGAGAGCGCCGTTCCCTCCGATCCGGTGCGCCTTATCATCAGCATCGTGGTCGGCGCCATCGCTGCCGCCATCCTGGGCTTCTTGATCGGCATCCCGGTCCTTCGCCTGAGCGGCGATTACCTGGCTATCGTGACGCTGGCCTTTGGCGAGATCATCAAAGAGATCGTCACTTGCCTTATCGTGGGTGTCGACTCGCGCGGCCTGCACGTGATCTTTAACATCACGGGCAACTCTACGATCGACGACCTGCACCTGCTCGAGGACGGCACCGCCATCATCAAGGGCGCCCAGGGCGCCTCGGGCGTGTCGACGTACTCGACCTTCCTCGCCGGCGCCATCCTAGTCATGGTCGCACTCGTGATCGTGCTCAACCTGGTTCGCAGCCGTACCGGCCGTGCCATTATGGCCGTGCGCGACAACAAGATCGCTGCCGAGTCCGTGGGTATCTCCGTCACCCAGTACCGCATGATTGCCTTCGTGGTTTCCGCCGCCCTCGCCGGTGCTGCCGGAGCCCTCTTCGGCGGTAACTTCTCGCAGCTCTCCGCCACCAAGTTCGACTTCAACACGTCCATCCTCATCCTGGTGTTCGTGGTCCTGGGCGGTCTGGGCAACATGCGCGGCTCCGTCATCGCGGCGGCGTTGCTCACGGTGCTTCCCGAGCTGCTCCGTCAGTTCTCGGACTACCGCATGCTCATCTACGCCATCGTGCTGATCCTTGTCATGATCTTTACCAACAATCCGCAGCTCAAGGCGTTCTTCGGTCACGTCAAGGACCGCTTTGCTCCCAAGAAGGAGGTGGCAGCCGATGCCCAGTAAATTTGAGTTCAACAAGGGCAAGATGGTCCCGTATCCTTCTGGCGCCATCGTTCCCGATCGCGATCTGGGCGAGCGCCCGGCGCTCGAGTGCATCCACCTGGGCATTGAATTCGGCGGCCTTAAGGCGGTCGACGATTTCAGCCTAACCATCGGCAAGACCGAGATCGCCGGTCTCATCGGTCCCAACGGTGCCGGTAAGACCACGGTCTTCAACCTGCTCACCAAGGTGTATCAGCCCACGCACGGCACCATCCTGCTCGACGGCGAGGACACTTCGGGCAAGTCGGTCTATCAGGTCAACCGCATGGGAATTGCCCGTACATTCCAGAACATTCGCCTGTTCAACACCATGACGGTGGAGGATAACGTTAAGGTCGGCCTGCACAACCAGGAGCGCTACTCCGGCTTTGAGGGCGTGCTGCGCCTGCCGACGTATTGGAAGCACGAGAAGGCCGCCCATGAGCGCGCCATGGAGCTGCTGTCCATCTTTGATATGGAGCACCTGGCAAACGAGCAGGCCGGTGCGCTGCCTTATGGCGCCCAGCGTCGTCTGGAGATCGTCCGCGCGCTTGCCACCAACCCCAAGCTACTGCTGCTCGACGAGCCTGCCGCCGGCATGAACCCGTCCGAGACTGCGGAGCTCATGGAGAACATCGTCAAGATTCGCGACACCTTCGGCATCGCCATCATGCTTATCGAGCATGATATGTCGCTCGTTATGAACATCTGTGAGGGCATCTGCGTGCTTAACTTTGGTAAGGTCATCGCCAAGGGCACGGCCGAGGAAATCCAGAACAACGATGCTGTTATCGAGGCGTATCTGGGCAAGCAGGATAAGGGGGAGAACTAAATGGCAGAGCCGATGCTTTCCGTCTACAACATCAACGTCTGGTACGGCGCCATCCACGCCATCAAGGACATCTCCTTTAACGTCAACGAGGGCGAGATCGTGGCCTTGATCGGTGCCAACGGCGCCGGTAAGTCCACGACGCTTAAAACCGTCTCGGGCCTGCTGCGCTCCAAGACCGGCTCCATCAAGTTTATGGGCGAGGACATTACCCATACGCCTGCCGACAAGCTGGTGGGCAAGGGCCTGGCCCAGGTCCCCGAGGGCCGTCGCGCCTTTTTGCAGATGACGGTCGAGGAGAACCTGGAGATGGGCGCCTATACGCAGCCCAAGTCCACGGTTGCTCCGGGCCTTGAGCGCGTCTACGAGCAGTTCCCGCGCCTTAAGGAGCGCCGTCGCCAGGTCGCCGGCACCCTTTCGGGCGGCGAGCAGCAGATGCTCGTTATGGGCCGCGCCCTTATGAGTAACCCCAAACTGCTTATGCTCGACGAACCCTCCATGGGTTTGGCGCCGATTCTGATTGAGCAGATCTTCCAGATTGTCGAGGACCTGCACAAGGCCGGCACCACGGTGCTTCTGGTCGAGCAAAACGCCCAGATGGCGCTCTCGATTGCTACACGCGGCTACGTGCTCGAGACCGGCAAGATTACCATGACCGGCACGGGCCAAGAGCTCCTGCACGACGATAACGTCCGCAAAGCCTATCTGGGCGGTTAGATTGTTACGGCGTTTTACCAAACGCCGTAATCAGCCGACGCTGCAAGCCCGCCAGGGCGGCAATCTGCCTTTCAACTTCAAGGGCGCGACCAAAAGGTCAGCGCCCTTTCGTTTCACGTCACCTTGTCTCAAATGCGGCCCGCTCTGTCCGTCCTCTTACTGCGACGGTGCCATGGTCTAAGGTGGTCGTTGGGCGGGCCGCTGTTCCTGGCGCTGTGCGCACGGAATGGGCTACTTGTTAACCCAGTGGCTAACGTCCCTCCTTAGCTTTCGATCGCGGCTGCCGCGGCGTGGGTGTGCCGCGCGCATCACGGCGCAGCGGGCGTCCTCCTTCATGGCGTGCTCCTGAGCGAGGTTCCTGACATTGCAAAACGGGCATTCGCGGGTCGGATCCGCGTGCCGACGGTCTATCATCGAGACGGACCGTCGGCGACGAGCCAGTCATCAAAAACTCTCATTATTCGCCCCTTGGACGCGAGGACTGCGCTGCCTTGTTGCCCCATGCTCTCTTCTCGGAAGGATGGTGACCCGATGGGCTGGATAGAGGGCCTCAACGACGCGATGGACTACATAGAGGCGAACCTCGAGGGGGATCTCGACCTCGCCCACGCGGCGCGGCTCGCCGCCTGCACCGAGGGACAGTTCCGGAGGATGTTCTCCTATATCGCCGGCATCGGCCTCATGGAGTACGTGCGCCGGCGCCGCATCTCCCGCGCCGCGCTCGACCTGTCCCGCGGGGAGCGGGTCGTCGACGTCGCGGTCCGGTACGGCTACTGCTCCCCGACCGCGTTCAACCGAGCGTTCAGGGACGCCCTCGGGATTTCGCCCAGCGAGGCGAAGCGCCCGGGTGCCCCGCTCTCGGTCTTTCCGAGGCTCTCGTTCTCCCTCACCGTCACGGGCGCCGAGCCCCTGTCGTGGAGGATCGTCCCATGGGGTGGGATGCGCCTCGTCGGGGTGTCGCTTCCGTGCGGGCCGTCCGAGGCGGGCATCCTCGCCCAGATGGGGGAGGAGGGAAGAGAGAAGCTCGGGAGGTTCTGGGGAGGCGCCTCGCGCTCCGGGAGCATCGAGGCCCCGCTCGCCCTCGCCGACGGCTCGGGACCCGAGGGGGTTCTCGGGGTCAACGTGTCCGAGGGCGGGGAGTCGAGCTACCGGATAGCGGTGGCGTCCTCGGGGGAGGCCCCCGGCTGGGCGGACGAGATCCACGTCCCCGCCGGCACGTGGGCCGTGTTCGACTGCACCGGGCCGTGTGACGTCGCGACCGCCGAGCACTACCGCAGGATCTTCTCCGAGTGGCTCCCGTCCTCGGGCTACGAGCTCGCCGGCGACGTCAGCCTCGAGGTGTACCCGCATGGCGACTTCGCGTCGAGAGGGTATCGCAGCGAGATCTGGATGCCCGTGGCGAGGAGGCCCAGGGGGTGACCCGTCCTTCCTTTCGTCTGACGCGGGGGATGCCCCGCGGTGCCCGCGCGGGCGGGCACTGAGTAGAGAGGAAGAAACATGCAGGAAAAACCGATGGCCGCCCCCGCGCCGGGGGCGGTCGGTAAGTCGACCGTGGCGGGCCTCATGCTCGCCTTGTTCGTCGCGGCGCTCGACTCGACCGTGGTGGCCACTGCCATGCCGACGGTCGCCGCGGCGCTCGGAGGGGAGGCCCACTATGCTTGGCCGATGACCGCCTACCTCGTGTCGAGTACCGTGTCCACCCTCCTGTGCGGAGGGCTGGCGTTCTCGTTCGGCCTCAGGAGGGTATACGTGGCGGGGCTCGCGCTCTTCGCCGCATCGTCCGTCCTGTGCGCCGCGGCGCCGACCATGGAGGCGCTGGCGGCGTTCCGCCTGCTCCAGGGCGTCGGCGGCGGCGTCCTCGAGGCGGGTGTGTTCATTGCCGCGGCGATGATGCTCGCCCCGAGGGACAGGGGACCGTACCTCGGGGCGGCTTCGGCCATGTACGGGATTGCGAGCGTCGTGGGGCCCGTCATCGGCGGTGCCGTCGCCCAGGGGCTTTCCTGGCACGTCATCTTCGTCGTCAACCTTCCCGTCTCGGTCGTCGCCCTGTTCCTGTCGGGGCGTTGCCTGCCCGGCAGGGCTCCCGGGGCCGCTGCGGTTGGCTTCGACGTCTCGGGGAGCGTCGTCGCCTCGCTGTGCGTCCTGAGCGTCGTCCTCGCCTTCAGCCTGGCCGGCAGCGCCTTCCCCATGGCCTCGCCACAGTTCGTCGCCCTCGTCGCGCTGTCCGTCGCCTGCGCCGCGCTCCTTTCCCGCGTGGAGGGGGGCAAGGCCGTCCCGACCGTGCCCACGGGCCTGTTCCGACGCGGTCAGGTTGTGGCGGGATTCGTTTCCGGCTTCTGCGTCCAGTTCGCCCTCATGGCGGGCGTCTCCTACCTGCCTAGGCTCCTCCAGGAGGGGCTGGGCATGGCCGCGGCCTCGTCCGGCGCGGTTCTCATCCCCATGACGCTCGCCCTCATGGTCGGCAGCAACACATCCGGCGCGGCGTTTCGCGCGACCGGGCGGCTCCGCGCCATCGCGGCGTCGTCATCCGCCGTCGTCCTTGCGGCATCGGTGACGTTCTCTGCGATGTCCCCGATGCTAGCGGTCGCCTCCAGCGCCGCCGTCGCGACGGCGCTGGGTCTCGGCGTTGGCATCGGCATGCCCGTGTCCAACCTTGCCGCCCAGACGGGCGCCGATCCGGCAGACGCCGGGCGCGCCACCTCCATGGCCATGTTCTTCAGAGGCTTCGGTGGCACCGTCTCGACTGCGGCGTGCGGCATGCTTGCCCCCGCCGCAACCGCCGCGGGTACGGCTGGGGTGTTCGGCGCGGTGTGCGTGGCGGCCGTCATCGGCCTGGTCGCGTCGCGGTTCATCCCGAGGGAGATTCCCTCGTAGGCGCGGCTACTTCTCGGCTCTTTGCAATCGGGATGGGGATGCAAGGGACGGCCCCTTGCCCGGGGCCGGGGCGGGGGCCTCGGCTGCCAAGGGTGTGCCCGGCATTGCCGCCGGGCCCATCCCCGTCATGAGGTCATGCTCGACATCTCCTCGGCCTTTGCCGCGCCAGCCGTCGGTTCCGCGCGCCGAGATCGAGGAGCTCGCGACACCCTCAGGTTCGTGGAGCGGGCCGAGAACGTCCTGTTCGTGGGGAGCCCGGTATGGGCAAGACGCACCTCGCCGTCGCGTTGGGCATCGAGGCGGTCAGGGCGGGGCTCGAGGTCAGGTTCGTGGACTGCGCCCGGCCCATCGAGGACCTGGAGGATGCCGCGCTACGAGCAGCGCTCGACGATCATCACCACCGACGTGGGGATCGGCGGCTAGGGCAGGGTGTTCGGGGACGACGTGGCGGCGAGCGCGATCGCGGACAGGGTGTGCCACCACTGCCACCTGGCAAAGATAACCGGCAGGTCCTACAGGCTGAAGGACCTGCCGGGGGACGGGCCCGCCAGGGCGTGACCGGAATCGGTGAAAAAACGTTGGCGCAACCGGTGAAACCTCCTTTGCGCGAACGGTGAGCCTGCTTAGCGAAACGGGTGAAAATAGATTGACGCTAACAACCTCCTGGCCGTCGATGCGCAGGTGCGACTCCGCGACGGTGAGGGCCCCACTCGAAACCGAGTCTTCGCGGCTTCAGGGCGAGCAAAACGCCCAGATGGCGCTTTCGATTGCCACACGAGGCTACGTGCTCGAGACCGGCAAGATCACCATGACCGGCACCGGTCGAGAGCTGCTGCACGACGACAACGTCCGTAAGGCATACCTGGGCGGCTAGGGAGTTCCGCCGTTCTGCCGAACGGCGGACCGGCCGACGCTGCGCGGACGCCCTGACCGACATGCCGGAGCTCCTCACCCTTGGGCTATGCCGCGGTACGAGGCCAGGTGGTCGTGGTCCGGGAACCTCGCGTTGTCGACCGACACCGCGAGCTGCGCCGCCGTCCTCGGCGGCCTCGGCCCCCGAGTGGGCGATCCCCACACGCTAACGCCTGCAAACAAGGGGATCGCCAAGACGCCGCCGAGCACCTCCGTCATAGACGTGGAAGTGCGGCCGCGCTGAAGTTCTGCGCGGTGTCTGCTCGCTTATGTGCGCATCGCGAAGGAAGACCAGATCGGTGAGCGGGGTTGGCTCGAAGTCGAGAGATTCCCATCAGCCTCCCGTCGGTCGATGACCGGTTCACCACGCAGGAAGAGCGTGACGGAAGGTCTCGCAAAAAGGCTCCGAGCGCGGCGTGTTCACGCCCGTCGTGGTGCGCCCGGGGGGGCGGCTGCTATGAGCTCGATCATTTGCGAGGAGAAGACGAACCAGTCGTTGCAGATCCAATATGGATCTCGCCAATCTCGGCAAGCTGCTCGATGAGTGGAAGTCCTGTCGGGTCGTCTATTTCAACACCACCCAGAATGATGGTGTCATCGCGCAGGTCGATCTGTGTGTTGAACACAGCGAGGTTAAAGCCGGAGGCTACAAATCCGATAGCAGCCAGGACGAGCCCCGTGGCAACAAGCCCACCCGCTACGGCAAGGTAAATCTTTTTTACGCTGGACATGTTTGCACTCCTTCCTATGCCGTGAGCGGCGCCGCTTCAGCGCCCCTGCGGCTCTTATTGCCTCGATCTTCCCAGAAGGGCGAAACGGCTTTCTTCGCCCAAAGGGCAGAGAGGCGCGCGATCTGCTTGGACGCCGTCCAGGCGCCGGCTCCCGCGAGGAGCGCCACACCGATGGAAGCGAATCCCATTCCCATCGAGGTTAAAACGTACGGAACATGCCCGATAATGATGCCGTCCACGGCGAACAGGAGCCCCACCACGCCCGCGCCCCCGAATGCCGCGGCCACGATCCACACGCAGAGCGCAAGAACCCAAATGCAGATGTAGACCGTAGCGGCAACGGCGACGAACGCGAGCAGCAGTGGAATCCATACCGGAGAGCCCACGATGGCGAGCGCCCATAGAAGCGCCGTGCTCTTGCGTTTGGTCCTCGCAAGTGCGCGCGGCACGGCGGGCAGTTCGTCGAGCGTTGCCTCGGCGATCTCACCGGGCGTTCCCATGGTGGCCACAGCCTCGGCCTCCGTCATGCCGTCCTCCATACGGTCGGCGATGGCCTCCGCGTAGAACTCCTGCGTTTCCTTTACCTGATCTGCCGGCAGACAGGCCAGAAGTTCGCCCAGCCGGTTCAAGAACTCATCGCGCATCATGGTGCGCTCCCTTCACATAACGGTAGATCTCCTGCACGGATGGCCATTCGGCGAGGAACTCGGCGATACGCTCATGCCCGGCGTCCGTGATGCGGTAGTACCTTCGCAGCCGCCCGTTGTGCTCGGCGGAGCGCGCCGTGATGCACCCCGCCTTCTCCAGGCGCTTGAGCAACGGATAGAGCGTGGACTCCGTGAGCCCCATGCTCACGGGCACGTCCTTCACGATCTGATAGCCGTAGGACTCCTCGCCCGAGACGGCCGCGAGCACGCAGGCCTCGAGGAAGCCGCGCTTCATCTGTGCCTCCATCCGCACACCTCCTTTCGTAGTATACTGTGTCACACCTACTATATGACACATAGTATATGATGTCAACAGTTGTCGTATAGGGAGTCGGGTCTGTCTGTCCCCGGTATAGCGACGAGTGTCGGTTGACACATCGCGCGAAACACTAATCAGTGCTCCTTTGCTGCAACTCTCATTCGGCCACATTTCTGAGCAGCTACCTCCCCGCATCAAAGCGTGCCTGGCCCTGTACGGCTCGCCCCTGAACTGGATGAGCCTCCCATGGTGGACGATCCGGTCTATCACGGCGGCCGCCATCTGGTCATCGCCGAACACCGAGCCCCACCGGCAGGCCCCGACGTTCCCGTGCCGCGACATCGCGAGGCTGACCGACACCGAGGTTCCTCCGAACAGGAGGAACGGTCTCAAGCAAAATCAGTATCTTTATCTCGCGCGTCGCAGCAAACAGGATATGAAGGATATCGGCCTACCGATGAAAAGGAACGAGGGTAGGCCGAAGGAGAGCGGCACCAAGCGCGACATAATCCGCGACTATGCCGTCGAGCACCCGTAGGAGAGCCATAGCGAGATCGCACCATCTAAGGCGGATAGGCCGGCAGCAGGAACTTATAGATGCGATGCCGTCCCAGCTTGCGGACGAGCGCCAGCGAGCGGAACGCTTGGCCACCGAGCGGGACAAGGCGGTATCCGAACTCGCCGCAGCCCGCGAGACTTTGGCGAGGAAATCGATTACCGGTTTTTCACCAACAAGAAGGCTATCGCCGCGCGGTACTCAGCCCGTCGGTCTCATCTCCATTGCTGTCGACGCTTTGCCACCTGTTTCCGTCTTCCCCATGGAACGAGAGCTGGGTTAAGCCGGTCTCCTGGTCTCGGTACACTCCGTCTAGGCGGAACCCTTCGGAAATGCCACGTTTCAAGGTGTTCGCATCTTTTATGGATACGGCAGAGACTGCTATTGCGACCATCGCAACCAATAACGCCAGCGCAATGGGTATTTTGGCGGAGCCGGTCTTCATGCCAGCCTACTTTGCGCTTGCCGAGAGCCATGCTGTAGAACGTGTTGGGGCCGTCTCTGCGTAGGCCCTGCGTACCCCGTTCCTTGTCTCATAGACGACGTGGGGCTGAATCTTGTGGGTCACGTTGGCCGTCGCCTTGTAGAAGCCCGATCCGGAAATGTTGACCGCGTATCCCGTCACGCTGAGGGAGCGCCTTGCCTTCGGGATGGAAACGCTCACGCTGCCAACCCCTCCGGGAAGGGATACCGACACACCGGCTGATCCGCCGCCGGAAGGTGATACGAAGATGGAGCCACCTCTCGATATCTGCACGCCGCCCGCCGGCTGTCCGGCGACGTCATGACATCCGGTGCTCTTGTTTACCACACTGCCGTATACCGTGTCGTAGGTCGGACGTCCGCTAGCCCGTTCTGGGCGCGCCCCAATCGTAGCTCGAGACGGGCCCGGGCTGACAATTTCGACTGCAATGGACGTATGTAAACGACTACCCCAAAGCGAGAGTGGATAATCTCCCGTTTTTGGCCTGTTCGCGGGCTCAAGGTGGGAGATTATCCACTCTCGTTTTTTGCCGGCACTTGGGGGCGTTCCTTATGTGCCGACACTTGGGGACACTCCTTGTCAAGGTTTTGCTCCATCGTGCGGGTTGCTATTTAACGTGCGACAATGCCGTGTGGAAAAAGAAGTGTCTTTTGGGAGGCCATCTATGCAGTATGAGTTTTGTGCCGAGAACTTTGAACGGGTGCCGGCGGCCATCAAGGCCGGTGCGGGGCGCATTGAGCTGTGCGACAACCTTGCCGTCGGTGGCACCACGCCTTCCGCCGGCGTTATCAGCGCTACGGTCAATTACGCTCACGAGCGCGATGCGCGAGTGATGTGCATGATTCGTCCGCGTGGTGGCGACTTTCATTACAACCAGGATGAGCTGCGCATGATGGAGATGGACCTGGGCCTTGCTGTGAGCGCCGGCGTTGACGGCCTGGTCTTTGGCTGCTGCAAGCCCTGTGCCGGCGGCTGGGCGCTCGACGAGCTCACCCTCGGCGCCCTCGTTATGGCTACGGGCTGTGCGACCGAGGAGTGCAAGCGCGAGCCCCTTGACATCACCTTCCACATGGCATTTGATCAGCTCTCGCCCGAGGCTCAGCTCGATGCGATTGATACACTTGCCGACTGCGGCGTTACGCGCATCCTCACGCATGGCGGCGCGGCCGGTACGTCGATCGAGGATAATTTCGATCACCTGGCTCGTTTAATCGAGTATGCGGGCGATCGTTTGACCATCCTTCCCGGCGGCGGCATCACTACGACAAATCGCGACGCGGTCGCGGCGGCGCTCGGCATCTCCGAGCTCCACGGCACCAAGATCGTGCCGCTGGAGGTGTAGTCCGTGGCGCTCGTATTTGACGTCCAGCAGGCGAACGGTAAACCCGACGACAACCGTCGTCCCGGTATCGCGTGTCCCTTTTGCGACACGGAGGGGCCCGCCAGCATCATCCAGCGCGATGGTGACTGCATTTGGCTCGAGAATAAGTTTAAGACCTTGCGGGCCACCCGTCAGACCGTGTTGATCGAGTCGGCCAATCACGACGCCGACCTGGTGACCTATGAACCGGATGAGCTGCATCATGTGATGCGGTTTGCCCTGGGCTGTTGGCAGCAGATGATCGATTCCCAACAGTACCGCAGTGTGCTCATGTACAAGAATAAAGGCCCGCTTTCGGGCGGCAGCCTCGTCCATCCACACATGCAGATTGTGGGCTTGGAACAGGAGGACGGCTATGCGGCGCTGACCTCAGCCAACTTTGAAGGCATCGATGTCTGGCAGCAGGGGAGAATCTCGGTCAACATCTCAACCGAGCCGATCATGGGATTCTTTGAGGTCAACGTCTCGGCTCCACAGGGAATCGCCGCCAGCGATAATGCCCGCGACCAAGTCGAAACGGACCTGTTTGCCGATGCGATTCAGGTGGCCCTGCGCTATATCCTGCACGAGCACCACGGCGGTCGCGCGGAGTCGTACAACTTGTTCTTCTACCACCTGGACGGCCGGACCATTGCCAAGGCGCTGCCACGTTGGGTGGTATCGCCCTACTTTGTGGGCTATCGTCTGGCCCAGGTCAATGCCGAGACCACGCTCGATATCGATGCTGAGCGCCTACGCGCGCGTCTGGAAACGCTCGTATAGCAAGACTAATACCCGCGTCATGCGGACGGTCTAGCGTGCCATCGTGTCGCGGCCGGCCTTGACCCGCTTGCGCTGTTTGGCGCGCTCCTCACCGGTTAGGCGCTCAAAGAGATGCCCGATAATCGAGGCCAGCACTTGCTGAAACAGCGTTCCGCACATGACGGGGAACACGACCTCGCCGGGAAAATACTGTGTGGCGATGACGGCGCCCGAAGAGATATTGCGCATACCGCAGGTAAAGCACATGGTGGTCGTCTCGCTATACGGCAGGTGCAGGGCCCGGGCGATCAGGACGCCGATGATAAAGCCGCTGATGGCGAACACCAGGATAAAGAGGGCGACTTCCAAGCGCTCAACATTCATGTGCAGCACGTACTCGCTCATGGCGGTGGAGTTGGACGCGATGACACCCATCATCATGAACTTGCAGGCGGGCGAGAGTGCGGGGGAAAGTTTCTCGTGGCCCCAGCCGCGCGTGAGTTCGTTCATGACGATACCGAGCACGGCGGGTATGGCGATCATAAAGGCCATATTCTGCATCATGCTCGGCACGTCGATCGAGACGGTGGCGCCCAGCAGGAGCTTGAGCGTGAGAGGAATCGTCACAGGTGAGATGACCGAGGACGTCAGAATGATGGTGAGCGCGAGCGGGCCGTTGCCGCCGAACATGCTGATCCACATAAAGGCAGTGACTGCCACGGGTACGCTGTACTCGAGCACGATGCCGCAGACAAGGTTGGGATTGGAGCCAAAGAATAACGACCCCATGGCATAGGCTGCGATAGGGATAAGCACCGCCGAGACGAGCAACGCCAAGACCAGGTGCAGCGGACGATGGAACACCTCAGCCACCTGGTGAAAGGTGTTGCTCAGCGCGCCCTGAAACGTCATAAAGGCAAACAAGGCGGGAACGATGGGCTTAAGAACGCCGATCTGCTGGGGAAAGAGCACGCCGAGCGCCACGCAAATCGGAACGATGATCTGCATGTGCCCCGCGATAAATTTGCCCAGTCCAATCCATTGCTTCATATGCGCTCGTGACTCCCTTTGCTCGTGAATCCGTTTTGAATGGATATGCTAGACGCTCGCATGCGTCCGCGCGTCAGAAACGCTCGAATATTTCGAGGCTATTACCGGCATCGTTTACCGAAACCGCGGCGTGCCGAGGCGATTTGCGTCCGCGCTGCACGGTATAATAAATTCGTTCAACAGATCTGCCTGCCGAAGCGGGCATACACAGAGGACTCATCGCTATGAACCGTGAGAGGTATCGCGGCGACCTGCCCCTATCGGGGGTGGGCGCCTATGTCATCGCTTAAGACGACGCATCGCTGGGCGGTCGCTCGGCAAAACCCCGAGCTCGAAAAGGAGCTTTCGGCTGGCCTGGGCATACCCGGGCTGGTGGCGCGCATTATGGTTGCGCACGGCATTACATCCATCGAGGAAGGCCAGCTGTTTTTGACGCCTTCGCTCGCTCGCGACTGGGCCGACCCGCTTGTGATTCCGGGCATGGCGGTCGTTGCCGACCGCGTTGAGCGTGCTATTCGCAGCCACGAGCGCATCGCCGTCTTTGGCGATTTTGACGTCGACGGCATTACGTCGACTTGTCTGTTGACCGAGGCGCTGCGGATGTTTGGCGCCAATGTCACACCGTTTATTCCGCATCGCTTTGACGAGGGCTACGGCCTGTCGCGTGCGGCGCTCGACCGCGTTGACGAGCTCGCCCAACCCAACCTGATCGTGACCGTCGATAACGGTATTGCCGCCAAGGAAGAGGTCTCCTATCTGGAGAGCCTGGGGATCGATTTGGTGGTCACGGACCATCACGAGCCCTCCGATCAGGTGCCGCAGGGCGTGCCTCTGACCGACCCCAAACTCGAGGACGAGGGTCCCTCGCGTGAGCTTGCCGGTGCCGGCGTGGCGCTCAAGCTGGTGCAGGTCCTGGGTGAGCGTCTGGGCAAGCCGTCGTATTGGCGTTCGCTAATCGAGGTCGCGGCGCTGGGCACCGTGTCCGACATGATGCCACTCACGCCCGAGAATCGCGCGCTGGTCGCCGAGGGCATCCGGCAGATGCGCGTGACGGCCCGTCCGGGCTATATCGCGCTTGCCGCACTTGCCAAGGCCGACCTTTCCACCATTACGGCCGATGGCCTGTCATTTTCGCTCATTCCCCGCTTGAACGCCGCCGGCCGCATGGCCGATCCAAAATTGGCACTTGATCTGCTGCTTGCCCGCGATCCTATCGAGGCAAGCGCACTGGCGGCTGAGCTCGAGGGAATTAACCGCCCGCGCCGCGAGATCGAGGCAGGGCTCACGCGCGATGCCATGGCAAAGGTCGAGGAGACCTATGATGGCGGACGCGCAATCGTCGTGGGCGGCGAAGGCTGGCACGAGGGCGTCAAGGGCATCGTGGCAAGCCGTCTGACCAATCGCTATCACGTGCCGGCGCTGCTGTTCTCGATCGAGGGCGGTATCGCGCGCGGTTCGGGTCGCTCGGTGGGCAAGGTCAACCTGTTCGAAGCCATCGAGCGCTGTTCCGACCTGCTGATTCGTCGCGGCGGGCATGCGGGTGCGGTGGGCGTGACCATCGAGGCGTCCAAGCTCGATGAGTTCCGTCGTCGCCTTTCCGCCGTGCTGTCCGAGCTTCCCGCCGAGGACTTTGAGGACACCGACGAGGTTGCCGCCACCGTCGACCTCTCCGAGCTGAATATTGAGACCATCGAGCAGATCTCCCGTCTTGAGCCGTTTGGCCAGGGCAACAAGGTGCCGCTGTTGGCGGCCGAGGGCGTGACAATGTGCGATCGCGCCGTAGTGGGAAAAACCGGCGAGCACATGCGCTTCGTGGCAACCGACGGCGCCGCGAGTGTGCCGGCCATTATGTTCCGCGTACCGCAGATCGATAAGCTTATCAATTGCGATAGCGCCGTCGATTTGGTGTTCGAGGCCGTGGCCGAGCATTGGCAAGGTCGCGTAAAGCCAAAGCTCATGATCAAGGATGTCTTGGTCCGCGATACCACGGCGCCCAGCGTTGACGACCCGGCATGTGAGCTTCGCCGCGGCGTGGAGCCTGCGGACGCCGGTCTTCGTCTGGAGTCCCGCAAGCGCCAAACGCTCGCCCAGCTTTCCTATACCGAGCTGACACGCTCGCTCATTCACAGCTTTATCGGATCGAATCAGCCGCACCGCGCGCAGGTCGAGGCGCTCGATGCCCTGGCCGATCACCAAAGCGTTCTGGCCGTTATGGGAACGGGGCGCGGCAAGTCTCTTATCTTCCATGTGCATGCCGCGCGCGAGGCAGTCCTTCGCGGGCGTGCGAGCATCTTTGTCTATCCGCTGCGCGCGCTCGTTGCCGACCAGGCCTATCACCTCTCGTCGACGATGGCCGCGCTCGGCATTGGCGTAGGCGTGCTGACCGGCGAGACCGTGGAGGCGGCGCGCGATGACGTGTTTGCCGGCTTGGCTTCGGGCCGCACCGGCATCGTCCTCACGACGCCCGAGTTTCTGTCCATTCACCGCGACCGCTTTGCGCGTTCGGGGCGCATCGGTTTTGTCGTTATCGATGAGGCGCATCATGCCGGTCTTGCCAAGGGCGGCGACCGCAGCGCCTATCTCGACATGCCCGATATCCTCAAGGCCCTGGGCGATCCGGTCGTTCTGGCGGCGACGGCTACCGCGACGGGCCCCGGTGTGGCCGAGCTCGCCCGCGTGCTGCCGATTATCCGCACGGTGGTCGACGAGACGGTGCGCGAGAACTTGCAGCTCGAGGACGACCGAGACCTTGCGAGCCGCGAGAACCGCCTGGTGTCCATCGTCGCGACGGGGGAGAAGACCGTCATTTACGTCAACTCGCGTGATCAGTCCGTAGCGCTTGCCAAGACGCTGCGCAAGCGGGTACCCGATTGCGCGGCCCGCATCGCGTTCTATAACGCGGGGCTTGCACGCTCCGATCGTCGCCGTGTCGAGGAAGCGTTTCGTGACGGAAGCCTCAGTTGCATCGTTTCGACCTCTGCCTTTGGTGAGGGCGTGAACCTGCCCGATATCCGCCATGTCGTGCTCTACCACATGCCGTTTGGCGCCATCGAGTTCAACCAGATGAGCGGACGCGCCGGTCGCGACGGCCAACCTGCCGTGATTCACCTGCTCTATTCGTCGCGTGACGCTCGTATTAACGAGCGCCTGCTCGACTGCTACGCGCCCGAGCGCGACGAGCTCGTCACGCTCTATCGCGCGCTGCAGACCATGTGGCGCTCCAACCGCGGCAAGACCGGGGACGATTCCTTTAGCGCGAGCGATATCGACATCGCGCAGATGTGCCTTGCCATCGATGCCCGCACGCCGGTCGACGAACGCTCGGTGGAAAGCGGCCTGGGCATCTTCGAAGAGCTTGGTTTCTGTCGCGTTTCGGGGTTTGACGACACCCGTCGCATCGCGATGGCCGAAAACCCCGGCCGCGTGCAATTGAGCAGGTCGATTCGCTATTTGGAGGGCTTGCGCTCGCGCATGGAGTTCTCGGCTTTCCGGAGTTGGGCGCTCGATTCGTGCGCTTCTGATATGCTAGCCAAAGTTAACCGCCCGATCGTACCACGGGCCTAGGGGAAGGGGACCTCGATGGATGCCGCAGCCCGTACCGCCCATGATTCCACCCTCCAGCCGTTTTCGGAGATGGAGCACTATAAGCATGCCGATGAGCTGCCGCCCGAGATTATGGCGGACAGCTACGACAAGCTGGAGCGTCTGTGCCTCAAATATATGAATGAGGACGACTTCTCCAAGGTGGAGCAGGCCTATTGTTTTGCTGCCGAGAAGCACTGCAACCAAAAGCGGCGCTCGGGCGAGATGTACATCAACCATCCCGTCGAGGTGGCTATCATTTTGGCCGATCTCAAGATGGACTGCGATGTGGTGTGCGCCGCGCTGCTGCACGATACCGTTGAGGATACCGAGACCTCGCTTGCCGATGTTTCCGGCCTGTTTGGCGATACGGTGGCCGAGCTCGTCGATGGCGTGACCAAGCTCACCAACATCGAAGTCGATAGCATGGACGAGAAGCAGGCGCTTACGCTGCGCAAGATGTTCCTCGCCATGTCCAAGGACATCCGCGTTATCATCGTCAAACTTGCCGACCGCCTGCATAACATGCGTACGCTGGCGGCCCTTCGCGAGGACCGTCGCCTGTTTAAGGCCCGCGAGACCATGGACGTGTATGCGCCCCTGGCCGACCGCCTGGGCATGAGCTCTATTAAGTGGGAGCTCGAGGACCTGTCCTTCTTCTACCTGGAGCCCGATGCCTACCAGCGCATCGCGCGCATGGTAGCCGAGTCGCGCGAGGTTCGCGAGCGCTATCTGGCCGAGACCATCAAGACGCTCGCCGACGAGCTCAACCGCATTGGCCTGGAAGGCTTCCAGATCAACGGCCGTTCCAAGCACTATTGGTCCATCTACCAAAAGATGAAGCGCAAGGGCAAGGAATTCTCCGAGATCTACGACTTGGTGGCACTGCGCGTCATCACGCATTCGGTGCGCGATTGCTACTCCACGCTCGGCGCGGTGCATACGCTGTGGCACCCCATGCCTGGTCGCTTTAAAGACTATATCGCCATGCCCAAGGTCAATAACTACCAGTCGCTCCACACGACGGTTATCGGCCCCACGGCTCGTCCGCTCGAGATTCAGATTCGAACCTACGAGATGCATGAGCAGGCCGAGTACGGCATTGCCGCCCACTGGCTCTATAAGAAGTCGGGCGGATCGTCTGCGTCTAAGACCAATGATGCCCAGCGTCTGGACGACCAGATTAACTGGCTCAAACATTCGCTCGATTGGGCTGCGTCTGATGAGATCACCGACGCCAAGGAATACCTGCATTCGCTGAAGGTCGACCTCTTCGATCAAGAGATCTTCGTCTTTACGCCCAAGGGCGAGGTCATGGCGCTTCGTGCCGGCTCCACGCCGCTCGACTTTGCCTACGCCGTTCACACCGAGGTGGGCAACCACTGCGTCGGCGCTAAGATCAACGGTGCGGTGGCCCCGCTCACGCACGAGATCAAGACGGGCGACCGCGTTGAAATCCTGACCAACAAGAGTTCCAAGCCGTCGCGTGATTGGCTCAAGATCGTTAAGACACCTTCCGCCAAGTCAAAGATCCGCCGTTACTTCGCCGCCGCGACCAAAGACGATGACGCTGCTGCCGGCCGCGATATATTGGCCAAGGACCTGCGCAAGCGCGGATATGGCATCTCTACGCCGCGATCCACGCGTGCGCTCAACGCCGTGGCGGAGCAGTTTAACTACAAGCAGCTCGAGGACCTGTTTGCCGCCGTCGGCGCCGGCAAGGTTGCCCCGCGCGCTGTGGGTAACAAGGTCGAGCAAATCTTGGACCCCAAGCCCGAGGAGCAGCTCACCAAGACCGAAGCCATTGCCGAGGTCGTCAAGCAGCCTGCCCGCGGCTCCAACCGCAAGCCGCAAAAGCGCGGCAAGAGTGCCAGCAACGGCATTATCGTCAAGGGCGAGAGCAACAGCGGTCTGCTGGTCCGTCTGGCTCATTGCTGCAATCCGGTGACGGGCGACGACATCGTCGGCTTCATCACGCGCGGTCGTGGCGTTTCGGTGCATCGCGCCAACTGTCCCAACGTCAAAGGTCTTATGGAGCATCCCGAGCGCATGATCGAAGTGGAGTGGGACGGCGCTGCCGACACCCTCTTCCAGGTCGAGATCGTGGTCGAGTGCCTGGACCGCATGGGCCTGCTCAAGGATGTCACCATCGCCATTGGCGATGCGGGCGGCAATATCCTTTCTGCCGCCACCTCGACCAACCGCGAGGGTATTGCAACCCTGCGCTTTATGGTCGAGATCTCGGACGCGAGTGGCCTGGATCCGCTGCTGGCCTCTATCAGCAGCGTTGACTCGGTCTACGACGCGCGCCGCCTGATGCCCGGCGAGGGTGGAGCCCAACTTAAGCGCCGCGTTTAGTCGCGACGAACGTGCCACATTATCGATATTCGCTACACTCGAGGCATCGTTTGATGCCTCGAGTTCTATAGAGAGGAGAGGGACATGAGTGCTGTGTCCTTGGATGTAACTCCCAAGGGAACGGTCGAGATCGAGACACTCGTAAACGGTCCCATTCAGACCAATAGCTATGCTGTTATTTCGGACAATGAGTGCGTGATTGTCGACCCCGCATGGGAAGGCGAGCGCCTGGTGGAGCATATTCGAGCCAAGCATCCCGGCGTACGCATGCTTGGCGCCGTATGCACTCATGGCCATGCCGATCATGTTGGTGGTGTTGCCGGCGTGCGAACCACCGTTGGCGAGGGTTGTCAGTATGAGCTGTGTGCTAAGGATGTGGCGGTGCCGCATGCGAACATCGAGGAACAGCGAGCTATGTGGGGCATTGAGACGCCCGACCCTGGGGAGCCGACGCGCCTGCTCGCCGAGGGCGATACTCTCGAGGTGGGCGATATCTGCCTGCAGGTGATCGAGGCACCAGGGCATACGCCGGGCGGAATCGTCTTGTTTGCCGCCACCGAGCAGGGGAACATTGCCTTTGTGGGCGACACCCTGTTTCCGGGTGGGCACGGCCGCACCGATCTTTCTGGAGGAGACGAGGCGGCGATTCTGCGCTCGCTCTCCAAGCTCGCCCGGCTTCTCCCGCCCGATACCGTTTGCCTAACCGGCCATGGCGATTCGACCACCATGGCACGCGAGCTCATGCAGAACCCTTTCATGCAGGTGTAGCTTAATAGTCGGCTTTTTGAAGCACGAGAAGCGTCCAAACGTCAAGCTATTTTTCCCCAACGGGTCAATTTCGTAGGGCAAACGGTCAAAAAAGTCTGTTTGGACGATATTCGTGAACAAACGAACGTTTATGCTCGGGTGCGCCGTGGTAAAATCACAGGCGTTATCGGAGCAACCTTACAGGAGGTTTCTTTTATGCTCGTCAACGCAGCAGACATGCTCAAGAAGGCCGAGGCCGGCAAGTACGGTCTCGGTGCCTTCAACACCAACAACCTCGAGTGGACCCTGGCTATTCTCCAGGCCGCCGAGGAGGCCAAGTCTCCGCTGATCCTTCAGTGCACCGCTGGTGCCGCTAAGTGGATGGGCGGTTTCAAGGTCTGCGCCGACATGGTCAAGGCTGCCGTCGAGGCCACGGGTGTTACCGTTCCCGTCGCCCTTCACCTCGATCACGGTTCTTACGAGGACTGCTTCAAGTGCATCGAGGCCGGCTTCACGTCCATCATGTATGACGGCTCTCACGAGGAGACCTTCCAGCTTAACCTCGACCGCACCAAGGAGCTCGTTGAGCTTGCCCACTCCAAGGGCATGTCCATCGAGGCCGAGGTCGGCGGCATCGGCGGCACCGAGGACGGCGTGACCTCCAGCGGCGAGCTCGCTGATCCTGCTGAGTGCAAGCAGATTGCTGACCTGGGCGTTGACTTCCTCGCTTGCGGTATCGGCAACATCCACGGCGTGTACCCTGCCGACTGGGCTGGCCTTTCCTTCGAGCGCCTGGGCGAGATCAAGGCTCAGACCGGCGACCTGCCCCTCGTCCTGCACGGTGGCACCGGCATCCCCGAGGATCAGATCAAGAAGGCCATCTCCCTGGGCATCTCCA
Source organism: uncultured Collinsella sp. (assembly GCA_902461085.1). Classification (GTDB taxonomy): domain Bacteria; phylum Actinomycetota; class Coriobacteriia; order Coriobacteriales; family Coriobacteriaceae; genus Collinsella. Next base: position 24,135 of record CABPWH010000024.1, read on the forward strand.
AGATCAACGTCAACACCGATCTGCAGCTCGTCTTCGCCAAGGGCGTTCGCGAGTACATCGAGGCCGGCAAGGATCAGCAGGGCAAGGGCTTTGACCCCCGCAAGCTCCTCAAGCCTGGTCGCGACAACATCGTTGCCCGCACCAAGGAGCTCATGGAGGAGTTTGGCTCCGTCAACAAGGCGTAAGCGTCGCTAAACTTCCCGCCGGAAGCCCCGTCTCCCTACACTGTTTCCTTTGCGCTCACCTGGCTTCGCCAGAAGTCGCGCCAAGGAAACAGTTCCGGGGGACGGGGCTTCCTTCGTTTAACGCCGCAGGGTTACTGGGCTGAATTCTTTTTTTGACTACCGTTCGGCGGTGTTGATGGCTCCCTTGTTGGGGCTTTCTTTTTATCTCGCTACAATGGACTTCAAGCGTTCTAATGACTTGGAGTTTGGTATGGCTGTTGTTAATGTGTTGCCTTCGGATGGGAAGGTTATTGACGAGGGTCCTGTTGGTTGCTCTGTTGATGTTTGCTGCGATGACTTTCGCCATCTCGATATTGGGCTACCGCCTGAGATTCTTCGTCTTAAGGATGCCGGGTATTTGACGCAGGCTGTTGCCGCCTGCGATCGCCTTTTGGAGCAGAACCCTGAGCCTTCGCTGGCTGCCTGCGTTCGTGCCGAGCGGTATCGCATGCTTGAGACGCCGCTTCATTTTTCGGTGTCGCGCGATCGAGCTATTGCGATGATCCGCGAGGAGTGGCCTGGGTTTACCGAGGAGCAGTTTGACGATCTGATTGACCGTAAGCGTATTGACTGGCGCTTTATCGATGGCGAGCTGTTCGTTCTCGACAACTTCCTCGATTCGCTTCGCGTATATCCCAAAGAGGTTCCCGGCATGCGTCCCGATCCTACGGACGGAATTGCACTGCGCAACGAGATGCTCAAGGAGATGGAGTCACAAAACGGATTGACTCGCGTTATTACGCTTAAGGCGTCCTTGTCTGTCCCCGGCGCTCTAGAGGGGGAGACCGTTCGCGCTTGGCTTCCCGTAGCCGCCACCTGCCGCCAACAGTCTCAGGTCGAGATTCTCGACATGACGCCGGAGGGTGCTGTTGCTCCCGCGAACGCTTCGGCGCGTACCGCCTCGTGGTCTTCTTCGAGTGAGCGCTCATTCTCGGTGACTTATCGCTATCAAATCAATGCCGCTTATCGCGATATTTATGGGGGTGCGCTTCCGTCGCATCCGTGTATGGACGCGCCGTTGCCCGAAGATATTTCTGAGGACCGTCCGCACATTGCATTCACGCCGTATCTGCAGCAGCTGACGGCCGGTGTTGTTGACGGACTCGAGGATCCGCTCGATCGCGCTCGTGCTATCTATGATTATCTGACGCAACATATCGACTATCGCTATCAGCCGCCGTACTTGCTTTTGGGATCTATTGCCGATGACTGCGCGCATTCGCTCCGCGGCGATTGCGGAGTTATGGCGCTCACGTTTATCACCATGTGCCGTATCGCGGGCGTGCCTGCCCGTTGGCAGAGCGGCCTGTACGTTGCGCCCGATTCGGTGGGGTCGCACGACTGGGCAGAGTTCTATACGCCGCAGACCGGTTGGCTCAACGCCGACGTGTCATTTGGATCTTCTGCTCGCAGGATGGGGGAGGAGTGGCGCCGCCGTCACTACTTTGGCAATCTCGACCCGTGGCGTATGGTGGCCAACAATCGATTCCAGGCAGAGTTTGAGCCCTCTTTCGACGGCATGCGCGAGGACCCTTACGATAACCAGATGGGTGAGGCTTCGGTCGACGGTCGCGGATGCCGTCAGCGCGAGATGCTCCGCACAGTCGAACTCATCGAGGTTGATTTCCGATCTCAGCCGAACACATTGAGCAAATAGGCCATTCCCGCAGTT
>CABPWH010000025.1 GCA_902461085.1 uncultured Collinsella sp.
AACTGCGGGAATGGCCTATTTGCTCAATGTGTTCGGCTGAGATCGGAAATCAACCACTCCTCCCAGACACGAGATTTTGGAATTTGTTCCCATCTTATTCTGAATTGGACCAAATAGTTCCTAGCCACAAAACTACTCGTCAACTGGATCGCACCAATCTGCTGGCAAAACACAGCTTGATTCTTTATCGACATAGCACCAATCCGCAACAGGGCACTCGGCGATGTCGTAAAAATTGCATATATCAACTCCAAGACAACAAGGCTCAACGGGAGGATGTTCATTTGAACCAACAGGATGGATATGCTTCATAACAGCTCCTCACCTTAATCCAATTAGAGACTACGTTTGATCAATGCCACAGTGATCTACAACGCAGATGCTGCCGCCATCCATGTCATAGTCGCAGTAATCGTATGCACCACAGCCATCTGCTTTATCATAAACAGTACAGATGTCAGTAATGCCCAAGAGGCAGTCAAAAGACATCGGCTTCACGCCTGCCTCGTCGCCACTTCCTGGATTAATCGGATGAATATGCTTCACGACTACCTCCCTTTGAGTGCAGAAAAACCTCAATATTGTGTATAACAAACCAAGATGTCTAGTTCACCATATTTCTAGAATGGTTTCGGCGAATGTAGCAATAAGCTTCGCAGACGGTAATCAGAAGAACGAACACCTCCACAATGGTGACAGCAATGCGCTGAACCGCTTATTCCGATACAGTAGCTTCTCGTTGATTTTTCTCCTGCGAAGATGAGTGGCGGGAAATAAGGTCAAAAGCCATCTCGTAGCACATTTTTCTATATTCACATGATGCAGGGTGTAGACTCTTGGGCAAGTAGCCGTGCTCGTCTGCAGCCTCCCAGCTACAGCCCCCACCACAGAAAGACCGAGCCCAACAGTCCGTACAGTCAATTCTTTTTTCGACACCCTGACTCCAGTTTTCAATATACCTAGTTTCGTCAATTCCGGTGACGATGTTGCCCATTTTGAATCGCATCATCCCGACAAACCTGTGACAGGGGTATACGTCCCCTTCGGGAGTCACGGAAATAAAACGCCTGCCAGCCCCGCATCCGACAAAGGCGATCCTGTTGCTCATAATCAAATCAACTGCAGTTTTCAATGTTCTAAACAAGGGCTTTTCCCCTTGATCAATCTGTTTGAGATATTGATCCGCCAAATCTATTAGGCCCGCCCTGATTTTGTTTAATGAGTGTTCGTCGAGTTTGATATTCTCATCGAATGAGCTCACGGGCGAGAAGTAAATCCTTCTGAAGCCCATCTCTTTAAACTGAAGATAGTCTTCAACAAGGTTACAGTTATTATTTGTTAAGGTCGCTCTTGCGCAGAAGGGGAACGACTCGGAAAAACGACGAACGTTTTTGTCGATATCGGAGAAAGAGCCGCCTCCCGTCTTGTACGGGCGCGATGCATCGTGCTTGCATCCTGTACCATCGAGACTAATCAGAACAGAAAACCCGTGCTCCTTGAAAGAATTCACAGCAGTGTCATTCAAAAGCGTTCCGTTGGTCGTAATAGAATAGGTAAAGTTTCTATTGGGTATATTCTTTTTGAATAGTCGACCGTTTTCCATATCAGCGGCTCGTTAATCATGGGTTCCCCACCAAAAAAGACGATCGCAAGCGTTTCGTTTTCCGATGAACTTGCGACGAGGTAGTCGACCGCCTTGAAGGCTATCTCGTCTGTCATCAGCAGAGGAGACGTTCCATAATCTCCTTTACCGGCAAAACAGTAACTACAACCAAGGTTGCATGCATGTGAAACGTGGAGTTCGATGGATCTAAGTTTTCGAGGCGTGTCTTTTGTTAAGAAAGTCCGCTCAGACAATCGTTGATACTCATCAATGTCGTCTTCAAGTTCTGCTATGGTCGTTTGGTCGTAGCCTTTCGCAGCAAGTGACTTTGTTAGCAACTTCGAGTTGACCGTTCTTCCCGATGCTTCAAATATGCGAAGCGCATCTTCTGATGCTTGGTCAACCTGAAAGCAATTACGAGTGACCTCATCGAAGCAGTAACGACGATCACTTACTGAGAAAAAATGCATACGTTCCTCAATTTCATGCTGGACTGGCACTAACCTTGTTTATTGTCGCGCAGCTATAAAAAACCACCAGCGGGGATTCGGTGTGCGGCCCAATCGGACTCCCAAAAGGTTCTATTTGAGACTGGCAAGCTTTGTGTTGTTGGCACTTCGACAGCGCTCTTTATTCCAACATGGAGCCTCGCAGTTTGAGTCGACTTGCCTCTGGAAGGTCCGATCTTAACTTGATTTAGGATGAAAACAGATTACAGGCGCGCTCCTCTAGAAAGAAAGGAAACCAATCGCCGCCTTTCACCAGGAAAGTTTTCATAGCCCACCTCGAGCAAAATGAAAGATGCGAGAGCGATTGGGGAACAACGCGAATCTCCCCTTTTGGGTGGGAGCGAGCCTTCAGCCACCGGCGAACGACTCGCCCTGGTCAGAATCTGGAAGTGGTGCCGGGCCGCTTGGGCCTCCCCGGTGACTTCGTGGGGCTTACCTGCCTGACGTCGAGGAGTACATCCGCAAGATTCGTTCCCTATGCCGTTTGCTCTCACGCCCGCCTTAGTTCCAAGTCGGGCGAGCCGCCGCGCTCATGCGACCCGTGGCGGCGACACGTCGACGCCGCGCTCGCTGAGCACATCTTCGGTCGCGGGCGAGCACGAGGTCGCGCCGGCGCATCCGCTGGGACTGCTGTGCGTGCAAAACGGCTACGTGGTGAGCGTCCCGCGCTGGATTCAGCCGAGTGAGGAAGGCGTTGAGATCGGCGCGCTGGCAACGGGGGAGGGCGGCATCACCGACGACGTCTCGGCCCGCCATGCCCATATCTGGTGCGACGAGTCTGGCGCATGGTTTGTCGAGGACCTGTCGTCCACTAACGGCACCGTGGTGGTAAACGGGGCCACGAGTGTGTGTATTCAAGTAGAGCCCGGCCGCTCCGCCCAGCTCAACCCCGGCGACGAGCTCAAACTCGGCGAATCCACCACCTACGCCATCCTGCTCGGCGCCCTCTAGCCGGCAGTTAGGGACGTTCCTTTCCTGCCGGTACTTGGGGACACTCCTTGGCGCGTCAGAGCCAGTCGTCCGGGGATGGAGGGACCATTCTGGCCTTTGGCGGTCACCCGAGGTAAACCTTTACCGCCCGCCTATATTTGTCGAAATTACACTTAACGGCGGGGTACAATAAACCCGCATGCGGATTTCCGTTGCGGGCGCTTCCCATCGCCGGGGCGTGCCCGGGAGCATCCGGCATGCGGCCTTTGCGGCGCTCGGTCATGTGCAAGACGGGTAGCTGGGCTTGTGGAGCGCGTGCAGCCCTCCTCGCCTCGGCATGCCTTCTCTCCACGCCATGTACCTGCTGCTGAGCCTGCCTGCCAGATGATTGGAAGCAACAGCGAAAATCCCATCACGCCAACATCCCGGCGATCGCCGGGGCCTGTATACCTATATGAGAGGAGAGGGGTATATGGCGCGTAAGTTTAAGTCTATGGACGGCAACGAGGCGGCCGCATATGTTTCGTATGCGTACACCGAGGTAGCGGGAATCTATCCCATTACGCCGTCCAGCCCGATGGCCGACCATGTCGACCAGTGGGCGGCCCAGGGTCGCAAGAATATCTTCGGCACCCCGGTCAAGGTCGTCGAGATGGAGTCCGAGGCAGGTGCAGCCGGTACCGTTCACGGTTCGCTGGGCGCCGGTGCTCTGACCACCACCTACACGGCTTCTCAGGGTCTGCTCCTGATGATCCCGAACATGTACAAGATCGCGGGCGAGCAGCTCCCGGGCGTCTTTCACGTCTCCGCGCGTTGCGTCGCTTCCCACGCCCTGAACATTTTTGGCGATCACTCCGACGTCATGGCCTGTCGTCAGACCGGCTTCGCCATGCTCGCCGAGGGCAACGTCCAGGAGGTCATGGACCTCTCGCCGGTGGCTCACCTTGCCGCCATCGAGGGTAAGACCCCGTTCCTTAACTTCTTCGACGGCTTCCGCACCAGCCACGAGATCCAGAAGGTCGCCATGTGGGACTACAAGGATCTGGCCGAGATGTGCGACATGGACGCCGTCCAGGCTTTCCGCGATCACGCGCTCAACCCTGAGCACCCGCATACCCGCGGCAGCCACGAGAACGGCGACATCTTCTTCCAGAACCGCGAGGCCTGCAACAAGGTCTACGACGAGCTTCCCGCCGTCGTCGAGGGCTACATGAAGAAGATCAACGAGAAGCTCGGCACCGATTACGGCCTGTTCAACTACTACGGCGCTCCCGATGCTGATCGCGTCGTCGTGTGCATGGGCTCCTTCTGCGACGTGCTCGAGGAAGTCATCGACTACCTCAATGCTCACGGCGAGAAGGTCGGCCTGGTCAAGGTTCGCCTGTTCCGTCCGTTCTCCATCAAGCACTTTGTCGACGTTCTCCCCGAGACTGTCCAGAAGATCGCCGTCATGGACCGCACCAAGGAGCCGGGTTCCATCGGCGAGCCGCTGTACCAGGACGTCGTCTCCGCTCTCTACGAGGCCGGCAAGACGGGCATCAAGGTCGTCGGCGGTCGTTATGGCCTGGGCAGCAAGGACACGCCTCCCGCGTCCGCGTTCGCTGTCTTCGAGGAGCTTAAGAAGGACGAGCCCAAGCGCGAGTTCACCATCGGCATCGTCGATGACGTGACCAACCTGAGCCTGCCCGAGGCCGAGGATGCGCCCAACACCGCAGCCCCCGGCACCATTGAGTGCAAGTTCTGGGGTCTGGGTGGCGACGGTACCGTCGGCGCCAACAAGAACTCGATCAAGATCATCGGCGACCACACCGACAAGTACGTCCAGGCCTACTTCCAGTACGACTCCAAGAAGACCGGCGGCGTCACCGTCTCGCACCTGCGCTTTGGTGATTCCCCGATCCGCTCGCCGTACTACGTGACCAAGGCCGACTTTGTCGCCTGCCACAACCCCAGCTACATCGTCAAGGGCTTCAAGATGGTCCGCGACGTCAAGCCGGGCGGCACCTTCCTGGTCAACTGCCAGTGGAGCGACGAGGAGTTCGCCGAGCACATGCCCGCCGTGGCCAAGCGCTACATCGCGAACAACAACGTCAACGTCTACCTGATCGACGCTATCGACCTGGCCGCCAAGGTCGGCATGGGCAAGCGCACCAACACGGTGCTCCAGTCCGCCTTCTTCGCGCTGGCCAAGGTCCTGCCCGCCGAGGACGCCCTGCAGTACATGAAGGACGCGGCCACCAAGTCCTACATGAAGAAGGGCCAGGCCATCGTCGACGCCAACCATAAGGCCATCGATGCCGGCGCTACCGCCTTCCGTAAGTTCGAGGTTCCGGCCGACTGGGCAACCGCCGAGGATGCCGCCCCCGTCGAGCTCTCCGAGGAGACCAAGTCCGCCATCGCCCAGCAGGTCAAGAACCTGCTCGAGCCCATCGATCGCATGGATGGCGACAGCCTGCCTGTTTCCGCCTTCGTTGGTTGCGCCGACGGCCAGTTTGAGCTGGGTGCCTCCGCATACGAGAAGCGCGGCGTCGCCGTCGTCGTTCCCCACTGGGACGAGACCAAGTGCATCCAGTGCAACCAGTGCGCCTATGTGTGCCCGCATGCCACCATCCGTCCGTTCGCGATGACCGAGGACGAGGCTGCCGCCGCGCCCGAGGCTGCCCGCACGCTCGACGCCATGGGCCCCAAGGCCAAGGGCATGAAGTTCACCATGGCCGTGTCCCCGCTCGACTGCATGGGCTGCACCAACTGCGTCAAGGTCTGCCCCAAGGGCGCCCTCGAGATGGTTCCCACCGAGCAGGAGATGGACCAGCAGCCCGTTTGGGACTACATGGTCGAGAACGTCTCCGAGAAGAAGGAGCTCATCGCGGCCAACGTCAAGGGCAGCCAGTTTAAGCAGCCCTACCTGGAGTTCTCCGGCTCCTGCGCCGGCTGCGCCGAGACCGCCTATGCACGTCTGGTGACCCAGGTCGCCGGCGACCGCATGTTCATCTCCAACGCCACCGGCTGCTCCTCCATTTGGGGCAACCCCGCTGCCACCGCTCCTTACTGCAAGGACAAGGACGGTCACGGGCCGGCGTGGAACAACTCCCTGTTCGAGGACAATGCCGAGCACGGTCTGGGCATGGCTGTTGGCTATGAGGCCGTTCAGCACAAGCTGATCGCCGCTACCCAGGACATCATCGCTGCCGATGGTCCGTCCGATGAGCTCAAGGCTGCCGGTCAGGCTTGGATCGACTCCGTCAACGACGCCGAGGCCTCCAAGACCGCTGCCGCTGCCTACGTTGCCGAGCTCGAGAAGTGCGGCTGTGACGCTTCCAAGGCGATCCTCGCCGACAAGGCTTACCTCACCAAGAAGTCCTTCTGGATCTTCGGCGGCGACGGCTGGGCCTACGACATCGGGTTCGGTGGCCTGGACCACGTCCTGGCTTCCGGCCACAACGTCAACGTCTTCGTCTTCGACACCGAGGTTTACTCCAACACCGGTGGTCAGGCCTCCAAGGCCTCGAACCTGGGCCAGGTCGCTCAGTTCGCCGCTGCCGGTAAGGTGACCAAGAAGAAGTCCCTGGCCGAGATTGCCATGAGCTACGGTTACGTCTACGTGGCACAGGTCGCCATGGGCGCCAACCCGGCTCAGACCCTCAAGGCTATTCACGAGGCCGAGGCCTACGACGGCCCGTCCCTCATCATCGGCTACAGCCCCTGCGAGATGCACTCCATCAAGAAGGGCGGCATGCAGAACTGCCAGGCCGAGATGAAGAAGGCTGTCGAGTGCGGTTACTGGAACCTCTTCCGCTTCAACCCCGAGGCTGCTGCCGGCAAGAAGTTCTCGCTCGATTCCAAGGAGCCCGCGGGCGGTTATCAGGAGTTCCTGATGAACGAGGCCCGTTACGCTTCGCTGACGCGTTCCTTCCCCGAGCGCGCCGAGGAGCTCTTCAAGGAGAACGAGCAGGCCGCTATGGACCGCTACGCTCACCTGCTGAAGCTCAAGACGGTGTACAACGAGGCCTAGGTCTCTCACCGCAGGATCTGAGGGCTGACCTTCGCGGACGTCCTCGGACATGAAAGAACCCCCGCTGCGCACTACGTGCGGCGGGGGTTCTTTCGTCCTGCGGAGTGTCCGCGAAGGTCAGCCCTCAGATCCTGCTGCGACTACGTCCTCGGATTGTGTGGGCGGATGAAGGACGTAGTTGGTCGGGTATTCCGTCCCCTTCGCTGTTTCGCGGCTTTACCGCGAAAGGCGCGTTACTTTGGGGATGGATGGGGGGCGTGGCTGTTGCAACGCCTTATCCCTTTGCTTTTTCGCGCCTTTGGCGCGAAACGCGCAGCACCTTGGGAAATGCATTGATGTGTGGACGGGGCTGGATTGCGGATTCAAATGGCTAGAGAGATATGGGTGCGAACGAGAAATCGTTATTGGGGTCATCCTTTTCCATAAACTCATCGAGACAAAACGTCATGTAGATTGGAACGTACAGAACCTTGCCCTCTTTGCTGAGATTCTCGTGGCTTAGTACAACGGCCTCGGGAATTTTGTACTCGCCCACACTCAACAGACGATCGAGGGCCGCGTGCGCTCGAACTTTCTTGCCCGATTTGACCTCGATTGGGACAACATGCCCGTGGGCGCCTTCGATCACAAAGTCAACTTCACCGACCTCACGCGTTTGGTAGTACCATGCATCCGCCCCGAGGGCAACAAGTTCCTGCGCGACCACGTTCTCATAGAGACCACCAAGGTTGGGAGTTTTCATATCAAGATAGACAGCGCGTGCGGTGCTGCCGGGGTACCGCGATGCGAGCATGCCCGTATCAGACTCATATAGTTTGAAGGCCGTCGTTTTCTCCGTCCTCTTGAGAGGACTCCGTGGCTCCGTCACCCTGGCGACCATCAATCCAACACCTGCGTTAACAAGCCACAGGAAATCCTGCTCATATTTTTTAAGGCGAGCTCCCTCACCCAGAGACGAAACAACAAAGCGATGAGACTCCGCCTCAAGCTGAACGGGAATTTGCTCAAAAATCGACCGAACGTTAAACGCTCGAGTCGATGCATATTTTGAGATATCGCTTTTGTACTGATCGACCAGCTGAGTTTGAAGCTCACGTGTGCTCACGAGCGAATAACCCGAATCAATATAATTCTGAACGACCTCCGGCATGCCGCCGCAAACGATATAAGCTCTATAGTTCTTGAGCATCGCCTCATGAATATAGTTTTCGACAGGGTGTTTCTCGACAAGGCAGCTGCGAATGCCTGCAAGCACATTCTCGCTAACGCTGTTTGCCCAACAAAACTCTTCAAAATCCATCGGGCGCATAACAATGTGCTCTACATACCCCACCGGAAAAGAAGAGGTCCCCTTAAACTCAGTCCCAAGCATAGACCCCGAGAAGACATAGCTAAAGCGCCCATCCTCGACCAACGCCTTCATGAGTGTAACGATCTGCGGATACTCCTGAATCTCATCGACAAAGACAAGCGTATCGCCCTCAACAAGCGGCGCATCCGCAAGAAGGGCTACGCGGTTGATAAAGTCAACGGAGTTCTTTGCGCCAACAAGTGCATTCCTTGCTTCGACATCGAGTAGTAAATTGACCTCAAAATACGAAGCGTAGTTGCTTTTTCCAAACGCGCGAATCGCATAGCTCTTGCCAATCTGACGCGCACCAGTAACGAGTAATGCCTTATTGGAGTTATTCTTCCAGCTCAAAAGCCTATCAGTGACCTTACGGCGTAGCATTAAACCCCCAAATGACAAAAATTGACAGATAGAATCGCCTAAAATCATACAAAAATTGGCAGATAATATTGTCGTAAATATACAAAAATTGGGAGATAGCAAAGGTTCGAATAGGCCTCAAAGCCACTGAAACAGTGCTCTACTTTGCGAAGGGGCTGGGGACGCTGTTGGGTGCGTCTCCAGCCCTCTGATTCTTACTTTGGATCCCGATGGTGGGGTGTTGTCGGTGCTGCTTGCTTGGTTACCTTGTCTCGCCGGACTCCGTGCGTAGGCGGTAGCCGTGGACGAGGTCGCTAATGGCCGGCCAGGGAATCTGGCGGTCGACCCAAAATTGGAGCTGGACCAGATAGCGCTCGGTGGCGCGGGTGAGGGCTGCAAACTGTTCGTGAGTCTCTACCTGGGCGTAGAGGTCGCGGCTGTGGGCGAGGATTGCCGTGGTGTCATCCATTTTGCCGGTGACGTCGAAGGCGCCCGAGAACCAGTCGCACAGGCGCGCGCCGCTGTTGTTGATCGTTGCGAGGTCGGCGGTGCCGTCGTTGGCGTTTTCGTTGGCCTGGGCTCGCAGGAGGGAGAGGGCGTCGGCCGCGTTCATGCAGTAGCCGACGGTGAAGTTCCAGACGGCGAATTCGCGGCCTGTGTCAAGCTTGCGGCGGCGCATGTAGTCGATATCGCGCGGTTCCTCGAGCATCATTTGGTCGGCGAGGGCCTCAAGTGCAGTGGTGTACTCGGCAAGGTCGAGTGCGAGCAGGGTGTTGATATCCATCATCTTTAGGCCTCCGCTTCGATCTCGACGATTTCGTTTTTGATGCACATGCCCTGGTTGTCCCAGACATTGCGGCAGGCGGCGGCAAAGCGCTCGCGGTCGGCTTCGCAGATGCGGGCGAACATGTTGCAGGTGCCAAAGGGCTCGCACACGTCAAAGAAGATGCAGATTGACGACCATCCGCCATACCAGCTCACGGCGCCCGCCGGCTCGTGAAAAACGGGGTTCTCGATGTGCTCATAATTGGCAATGGGGCCCGATACGGGATAGGTTACCTCGGCATCGCAGATCTTGGCCGAAAAGATACGTGACTCGACCGGACAGGACGATTCGAACAGCTTGCATGTCTCGGGAGCCTTGTCCCAGAGCATATCGGCGAGAAACGTCTCGCCATTCAGCGTGATCTTGAGCATTTTTGTCATAGTAAGGACCTCCTCAATCCGTCGCTCAAGGGGTTCGCTGGCGGATAAGGAGAAGACAGCGGCGGGGTCGCCGAACCCAAACTTCACGACAGATCTCTGTCGCCCCAGCCCGCGCTGTTCTTCGCTAAAGTACCATGCCGCAATTGCGCGCGCAATATCAGTTTTTGATTTTCTGGAAGCGGCAATCGACGAGACGGCTCGCCGGCTGCCGGCCGACGCGCGGCAAAGGCACTCGTCTATTCCTTAAGTTGGATGAAAAACGCCATGTTATTGCAGGGCTGCATACTCGTCCAATAAGTGCATAGAATCTCGTATAGTGCGAGTAAGATTTTGCGCTGTCTGTTTTATGTTTAGCAAAGATATAGTTTGCATAATCTGGTCTAATCCCTGCTCTATTAAAATAAAGTTGCACGTAAATGACGTAGATATGCTTGAGCTGGGTTTCTTTACGCTGAGCGGGTAAAAGCGACCGTTCACCGTTCAACTATTTTCAAAATGAATAAAATGAGCGATAAAGAGAATATAAACCTTAATAAACTCGCGTATCGCACGGGCGCGGGTTATTAATGGGTTGTAGGCCTTTTACAGAAAGGATTCCAGCAATGTCTAAGCCTCTTGGCAAGCCCGATCGTATCGTCGTCGCCCTTGGCGGCAACGCCCTCGGCAACAACCCCGTTGAGCAGATCGAGGCCGTGAGCAACACCGCTCACGCTCTCCTCGGCCTGATCGAGCAGGGCAACGAGATCATCATCACCCACGGCAACGGTCCGCAGGTCGGCATGATCCAGAACGCCTTCGCCGCTGCCCACGACGCCATCGGCACCCCCGAGATGCCGCTGCCCGAGTGCGGCGCCATGTCCCAGGGCTACATTGGCTATCACCTGCAGCAGGGCATTGGCCGCGAGATGCACAAGCGCTATAAGCGTTGGCACGCCGCCACCGTCGTCACCCAGATCGAGTGCGACCCGGACGACCCCGCGTTCAAGAACCCGACCAAGCCGATCGGCCCCTTCTACACCGAGGAGCAGGCCAAGGAGTTCATGGCCGAGGATCCCTCCAAGGTCTTCGTCGAGGATTCCGGTCGCGGCTGGCGTCGCGTCGTCGCTTCCCCCGATCCCAAGAAGATCGTCGAGGCCGACTCCATCCTCAACCTGCTCGACAACGAGTTCATCGTCATCGCCTGCGGTGGCGGCGGCATCCCCGTCGTCCGCGACTATGAGAACAAGGGCTGCTACAAGGGCGTTCCCGCCGTCATCGACAAGGACCTGGGCGGCGAGCTGCTGGCCGAGGACTGCGACGCCGACGTTCTGTTCCTGCTGACCGCCGTTGAGCATGTCGCCATCAACTTTGGCAAGCCCAACCAGGAGGAGCTCGAGGACATCACCGCCGACGAGGCCGAGCGCCTGGCCGACGAGGGTCAGTTCGGCAAGGGTTCCATGGAGCCCAAGGTCCGCGCTGCCATCAAGTTCGCCCGTTCCCGCAAGGGCCGCACCTGCATCATCGGCGCTCTGGACAAGGCTGCCGAGACCATGGCCGGCCTCTCCGGCACCCGCATCCACGAGTAGTCTCTACTCTGTTGCCTCTCTCGTGGGCGCCAGGCAAAGCGCCCACAAACTAGCCTCTCTTCATGAGCCCCGCAGTCCGCTCCGACTGCGGGGCTTTTGCTATTCACCTAGTCATTGGGGACGTTCTTAAATGACTAGTAGTAGGCCCACATGGCTTCGACTTCGTTGAGGACCTCTACGACGCCCCAGCGGCGGGCGCTGCGGCTGGCCGAGTTGGGGTCGTAGACGCCAATCTGGTCGGCGTCGTCAACACCGTAAAGCACAATGTAGTGGCCCACGTTGGTAAAGGTGCCCGGCCGTACGGCGGCGATGACGGGCGCTCCCGAACGCAGTGCCTGAGTCATCGATTCGCGATCGTTATGGAGCTCCGTTCCGTTAAGTCCCAACTGCCACGCGCCGCTCGTCATAAATGACCATTCGGTTGCACCGGTGGGGGCGTAATTGCCCGTCTCGGAAAGCGCGCACATATCGACGGGGGTCATATCGGTGCGTCCCGTCTTAAAGATATAGACCATGGTGAGGCACGTGGGCCCGCAGGCATTTTGGCGGATGGTGCCGCCGGCGTAAGGCAGCTCCGACCACGCAGGGTCGATCTGATAGATATGGGGCATCGTGCCGGCTTGCCATTGCGAGCGCGGGGTCGAAAAGGCGAAAGAATAACCGGGCGCGACGGGGGCCTTGAGCAGCTTGTCCTCGGCGGTGGGCTCGAGACCGGCCGAGCCGTGGGACATACAGGAGCTCATAAGCACAAAGACCAGACAGGTGAGGATAGAGCACAGTGCAAGGCGAAGTCGACGGGCCGGCAGGGCGGGGGCATTCGCGTGCGATGTCGAGCGGTAAGGCTTGCCGTCGCGTCCGCCTTGGGGATGCGAAAAGAAGCGGTTGATATGGATGCCGGGCTGACGTGCGCCGTTGCGGCGCAGTTGCGGAACCTCGGCCTGACGCTGTCGAGTGCGCGCGCCCAAGCGGCTATCTTGCTGCGCGCTTGTGCCCGTGCTCGGACGGCCACTCTGCCGCGTTCTGCTTGCCTGCTGCCGAGACGAAGGCCTGGGTTGCTCTTGAGGGCGTTGCGGATTGCTGCTCGTGGCGCTTCTGGGCGTCGGCGCGGTACGGCCAGCAAGGCGAACGCTTTGTCGCCGTTGATCACCGTCGTTGTATCCGTATGCCATTCGTACCGCCTTGTCTCATGTATAACCTGTCTATCCTACAAAAAAGATGTGCAACAAATGGGTCTGCGCGTCAAAAGCTCGGTAAACGGTACGAAAGGCGCAAAACACACGGCCTCAAAAACATCTCTTTATGCGTCCGATGAGCGTGCGCCCGTCGGACGGGCGGCAACAATGAGCGGCAAACCGTGCCGTTCGTCCCAAAAACGGCGCCGCTCATATGCGAGTTCGGCCTTCGGTCGAGCCATGGGCGGCCGTGCTGCGCCAAGGCCGTATCTTAAAGCCACGAAATAAAAGAGCGCGGCAAAACAGACCGCGCAAGGGGTGACGTCAAGGGGCGTCAAAAAGGAAAGGAGGGGAACAATGGCGGACAAGAATACAGAAGTTGCAGTCGAGGATAACGGCGGCATGAAGAAAACGCTTTCGCTCTGGAACTTCTTCACCATCGGTTTCGGTGCCATTATCGGTACCGGTTGGGTTCTGCAGGTCGGCGACTGGATGGTCGTGGGCGGCGGTCCCGTTCCCGCTATGATCGCATTCCTCTTGGGTGCAATCTTCCTCGTGCCCGTCGGAGCTGTTTTCGGTGAGCTCACGGCTGCTATCCCCATCTCGGGCGGAATCGTCGAGTATGTCGATCGTAGCTTTGGCCGTACTCTGAGCTACATCACCGGATGGCTTTTGGCTCTGGGCAACGGCATCCTGTGCCCGTGGGAGGCCATCGCCATTTCGACCCTCGTGTCCGAGATGTTCGGCAGCCTGCCCGGCCTTGAGTGGCTGCGCGCCGTCAAGCTCTACACCATCCTGGGGGCCGACGTTTACCTGTTCCCGACGCTGATCGCGCTCGGCTTTGCAGTCTACGTCATCTTTCTCAACTTCCGCGGTGCCAGCTCGGCTGCCAAGCTCCAGGCCTTTCTGACCAAGGCCCTGCTCTGCGGCATGCTGCTCGCCATGGGCGTCTCGCTGTTCACCGGCTCGCCGGACAACGCCATGCCCGTGTTCTCCCAGGTCACTGGCGCTGGCGGCGGCAAGGCCGCTACCGAGAGCACCAGCCTGTTCGCCGGCATCGTGTCGGTCCTGGTTCTGACCCCGTTCTTCTACGCCGGCTTCGACACTATTCCTCAGCAGGCTGAGGAAGCAGCCGAGGGCCTCAACTGGAACAAGTTCGGCAAGATCATCTCCCTGGCCCTGCTGGCCGCCGGCGGCTTCTACATGGTTTGCATCTACTCGTTCGGCACCATCCTCGACTGGCATGAGTTTGTTAAGAGCCCGGTTCCCGCGCTCGCCTGCCTCAAGGGCATCAACATGCTCCTGTACCTGGCCATGCTCGTCATCGCCACGCTTGGACCCATGGGCCCGATGAACTCCTTCTACGGCGCCACGAGCCGCATCATGCTCGCCATGGGCCGCAAGGGCCAACTGCCCGAGAAGTTCGCCGAGGTCGATCCCAGCTCCGGCGCTCCCAAGCTTGCCTGCGTCGTTCTGGGCGTCATCACCGTCGTCGGTCCGTTCCTGGGCAAGAACATGCTCATCCCTCTGACCAACGTGTCGGCTCTCGCCTTCATCTTCTCCTGCGGCATGGTCGCCCTCGCTTGCCTGCGCATGCGCTTCACCGAGCCCGACCTGCCTCGTCCCTACGAGGTGCCCGGCGGCAAGTTTGGTATCTGCCTCGCCATCGGTGCCTGCGCCATCATCATCGGCCTGCTCGTGATCCCGTTCTCACCCGCCTCCCTCAACATGGTGGAGTGGAGCATCGTGATCGGCTGGTTGGCTATTGGCCTGGCCCTCATGGCTTTCACCAATTCCCGCAAAAAGTAACGCCGAGCCGGGGCGGATCAGGTGCGCGGGACCCTCTCTTCCGCGCACCGAACCCGGCACCACTTGGGTAGCTTTGTGAGGCCTTAACCCAACACGGCCTCGCCCACTATATGGATCCATAAGGAGGAACCATGTCCACTAAGTATGCAATCGTTGGCGGCAAGCTCATCGACGGTACCGGTGCCGAGCCGGTCGAGAACTCCCTCGTTCTCGTCGACGACAACGGCAAGATCGAGTACGCCGGCGCCATGCAGGACCTTCCCGAGGGCGTTGAGGTTATCGATGCCGCCGGCAAGACCGTCCTTCCCGGCCTGATCGACACCCACCTGCACTTCTCGGGCAACCTGACCGACGATGACACCGATTGGGTCATGCAGCCGCTCCTCGAGAAGCAGGCCGTCGCCGTCAAGCAGGCCTACGACTGCCTTACCCACGGCCTCACCACCGTCTGCGAGATCGGCCGCTTTGGTATCCAGATCCGTGACTGCATCGACAAGGGCGTCTTTAAGGGCCCGCGCGTTCTGGCCACCGGCCTCGGCTTCTGCCGCGTTGCCGGCCACGGTGACTCCCACCACTGCACCCAGGAGCTCAACAAGGAATCCCACCCCTGGGGCGACCAGGTCGACGGTCCTTGGGATCTGCGCAAGGCCGTCCGTCGTCGCCTGCGTGAGAACCCCGATGCCATCAAGATCTGGGCTACCGGTGGCGGCATCTGGCGCTGGGACTCCGGTCGCGACCAGCACTATTGCTCCGAGGAGATCCAGGCTGTGGTCGAAGAGGCAAAGATGGTCGGCATCCCCGTGTGGAGCCACTGCTACAACAACCACGCCGCTGCATACGATTCCGTTCGCTTTGGCTGCGAGCAGCTGATTCACGGCTTCGATATCGATGAGCGCACCATGGACCTCATGGCCGAGCAGGGCACCTTCTTCACCCCGACGATCGCCTTCCTGCCCACCTGGTACGCCACCTATCCGCCCGTCTACGTCCCCGAGCTGCACGACAAGTACGAGGGCACCCTGGTCGAGAAGGAGCTGCAGCGCAACTACGACTGCCTGCGCGAGGCCAAGAAGCGCGGCGTCGTCATGACGATCGGCTCCGACTCCTTCTCCTTCGTCACCCCGTACGGCACCTGCTCCATCGAGGAGATGTACGAGTTCGTCGACAAGATCGGCTTCACCCCGGTCGAGACCATCACCTGCGCCACCCTCAACGGTGCCAAGATGTGCCACATCGAGGACGAGACCGGTTCCATCGAGGCTGGCAAGTGCGCCGACCTGCTGGTCGTCAACGGTGACGTCGCCGCCGACATCCACGTGCTCAACACCGACAACATGGATGTCATCATGAAGGACGGCTGGATCGTCGAGGCTGGCACCTTTGGCGAGGCCAACAAATACAGCGCCTAAGATACCGTTTGTCGATGGCTGGATGTAAAACACAGTTTTTGATTGCATAATGCAATGGAGAGGGTCGCTTGCGGCCCTCTTTATTGCTATGGGTGCTACGGACAAAAGGGGATGACGGTGGATTTAAACAGGCTGATTCTGGGCAAGAGCTACAACTCTACCAAGGTCTTTCGCACGGCACAGCACGTGGTCCAGGCCATCCTGCTCGGTGTTGTCGTTCCGGCGCTTATCCTGCTGCTTATCTGGGATTTAACCGATAATCCCAATCCCGTTCCGGGCGTTGTCGTTATTGCCGGCCTGGTCATGCTGTGCTTCTTTTTCTCGTATGTCTTTGTGGTCCCCGACGACCTCACATCGAGCGCAACCGACCGTACGCTCGCCATCGCATCAAAAATATTCGCCTACACGTCGCGCGGCCTTACGCCCGAAGCGGCCCTGGGTGCCTCTAAAATCATCCTGTCCGAGACCATCGCCTCTGCCATCTGCTTTACCGATGGCAAACAGGTGTTGGCAAGCTGGGGCGAGGACTCGGCAAAGTGCCCGGCCGGCACCCCGGTCGTGCTCAAGACCACGCTCAGTGTGATTGAGACGGGCGAGCAGAGCGTGTTTTCGCGTGACACCTCCAATGAGACGGGCGGCTATTTTCCCCGCCTGCGCGCCGGCATCGTCGCGCCGCTTACCGTGCGCGGGCATTGCGTGGGCACACTCGAGCTGTATTACCCTCGCCTGAGCAGCATCGATATGCGCCAGACGGCGTTGGCCTCGGGTTTTGCCGACCTAATTTCCACGCAGCTCGCCAGCTTTGAGCTCGAGCGCCAGGACGAGCTCACAGCCCGCGTTGAGCTTCGCGCCCTGCAGTCGCAGGTCGACCCGCATTTTCTATTCAATACCATTAGCACGATCGTGTCGCTCGTTCGAACCGAGCCCGACAAGGCGCGATCGCTGCTGATCGACTTTTCCAACTACTATCGTCAGACGCTTTCTGATTCCGATACGCTCACCACGCTCGAGCACGAGGTGGAACAGGGCACTCGTTATATCAATCTTATGCAGGCCCGGTATGGCGACGGCCGTCTGCGCGTTTCGGTCGACATCGACTTTGAGGTGCGCGACAGCCTGGTACCGCCGTTTATCTTGCAGCCGCTGCTCGAAAACTGCATCAAGCATGCGCAGCGCGAGACCGAGCCGCTTTCTATTCGTGTTAGGGCTTTTGAGACCGATGACGGCTTGGAGATCATCGTCGAAGATGACGGCATCGGGATGAGCGAAGAAGTCTGCGCGCATCTGTTTGAGCAGCATCGCCGAGAGGAGCCCGAGAGCATTACCGCCGACGGCTCCATCAAGCGAGGTTGCGGCCTGGCGCTCTTCAACGTGCTTCAGCGCATCCATTTCTTTTACGGAGAAGATTCTGGCATGCGCGTGAAGTCCCAGGAGGGCGTGGGAACGCAGGTCATCGTAGAGTTGAACGGCGAGCCGCATGAGCCGGCGCCGCTAACGGTGTAGCACGCGGTTGGATTGAGAGAAAAAGAGGGGAAGCGCATATGTCCGAAGGCTGGAACATCCTGGTGGTTGATGACGAGCCTCCAATTAGGGCTGAACTACGCTATCTGTTGGAAAAGGATACGCGTGTGGGTCAGATTGCCGAGGCGGGCAATGTCACCGAAGCCGTGGAGTCGATTCTGTCGAACAAGCCCGACGTGCTGTTTTTAGACATTACCATGCCCGGTCGCTCGGGAATTGAGCTTGCCGAGACGCTGCAGAACCTAAAGACGCCGCCGGTCGTGGTGTTTGTGACGGCATTTGCCGAGTATGCGGCCGATGCCTATAACCTCGATGCGGTCGATTACATCGTCAAACCGGTCGAGGATGCCCGCCTGTCAAAGGCGCTCGACAAGATCGAGACTGCCCTGGGCGCTCGCCGTGTCGTCCATGCTCCGCGCCAGCCTTTGCGCCTGACGGTGGATCGCGGGGGCAAAAAGGTGTTCATTCCCGTGGCGGATGTCTGCTACTTTGAGGCGCGCGCCGATTTTTGCAACGCCGTCTGCGCCGAGGGGACGTATCTGATCAATGAGTCGATTTCCTCGCTCGAGCGTCGCCTGGCCTCCGAGGGCTTTATCCGCGTCCATCGCAGCTATCTGGTTAATTTGGAAGACGTGCACAATGTCGAGATCGGCTCCACGGGCCTTATGGAGCTCAGGCTCGATCGCGTAACCTCGACGGTGCCCGTGTCCCGCCGTCGCGCTGCCGAGGTCAAATCGCACTTGGGGCTTGCATAAGGGTCGGTGTGCCATCGTTTGCCGTTACAGGTTTGGCATGACTGCGCGGTGGGCATAATGGATTGCATCGAATGAAATCGAAAGGATTATTATGCCCGCGCTCATTACGCATCATCTGTTTGGCGAGGAAAGCATCGACCGTCTTCCGCAGGGCGTTATCACGTCCGACGAGGAGCGCATCGCCTTTATCCTGGGAAACCAAGGTCCCGACCCGTTCTTCTTCCACATGCTCACGCCGCGCATTTCCGACTGTATGTCGCTTGCTCAGGTCATGCACCGCTCGCGCATGTCGCGCCAGTTCTCGTGTCTGCGCGACGGCGTGTCGCACCTACAGCCGCGCGATGCCAATCTGGGTCGCGCCTTTGCGCTGGGCCTGCTGTCGCACTATGTGCTCGATCGCAATGCCCACCCCTTTGTCTACGAGCAGCAGTTTGGCATTGTTGAGTCCGACCCCGAGCTCGAGGCTTCGGGCAGTCAAGTTCACGCCGTGCTCGAAAGCGACCTGGACGTGCTGATGCTGCAGCTCAAACGTGACGGGGCCACGGTCGAGGATTATCCTCCGGTGGGCGAGATCGTCACCACCGACCGCATCAATCGCGTTGCCGGCGTGCTGATGAGCTACGTCGCCGGGCGCGTGTACGGTATCGACATCCCGGCGGGGGAGTACGCTGGCGCCGTCTCGGACATGCAGATGCTCTACCGCACTATCGAGCCGGCCGGTTCGGCCAAGACGCGCGCGATTGCCCTGCTCGAGGGCTTGGTGCACGATTATTCGCTGCTCGACGGCCTTGCGCACCGCGTGACGACCGAGCTGCCCGAGCGTACCGGCAACCTGGGCCACTTGGCATGGAAGAACCCCTTTACCGATGAAGTCTCGAACGAGAGCTTCCCCGAGGTCTTTGACCGCGCGCTGCTCGATTACGAGTGCACGGTTGCCCGCTTTATCGAGACCGGCGATATGGAAGCTGTGACCAACCACGTCAATTACAGCGGTCGCGTGCTCGGCGCCGACGAAGAGTTCGACCGCGAGGAGTAGCAAGCTGCCTCGCCCATACTCTCCAATAAGTTGCGGTGGAATAGTTCCTGAATGAAGCCCCCGGAGGGCTAAGCGGGAACTATTTCACCGCAACTGCGTTGATGGGATGGCGTTTCGCCCTGCGTGTCCGTATGACCGCTCCTGTCCCTTTGCCGAATCCTTACCGGCGCTTCTGGACAATTGGGGTACGATGAACTAACTGCATATCGGGCGAATACGAAGGGGCCCTGTCCATGAAATACACCAAGCTCGAGCGTAACTGGGTTATGTACGATGTGGGCAACTCGGCCCTCGTGCTGCTCAATACCTCGGTGGTGCCCATCTACTTTAACGCCATCAATACCGGTGCTTCCTCGGCAGACCTGGTGGTCGCCTGGGGCAACGCGCAGACGATCGCCTCGCTGGTCATTGCCATGCTCATGCCCATTCTGGGCGCGCTTGCCGATTACGCCGGCAACAAGATCAAGTTCTTCTTGGGCTTCTTCCTCACGGGCCTGGTTCTTTGCCTGGCGCAGGCTATCCCCATGTCCGCCATGGCATTTTTGACCGTGTACGTGCTGTGCACTATCGGCCTTAACTCTTCCATGACGTTCTACGACGCCATGCTGCCCGACATTACCACCGACGAGCGCATGGACGCCGTGTCCAGCTCGGGCTATGCCTGGGGCTACATCGGTTCCACCGTGCCGTTCATCATCTGCCTGGCGCTTATCATGGGTGGCCCCGCTCTTGGCGTCCCCACCATGCTGGCAACGCGTCTGTCGTTTGTCATCACCGGTGCCTGGTGGCTCATCTTTACCCTGCCGCTCATTCGCACCTATAAGCAAAAGTACGGTCGCGAGCGCGGTCCCCAGGACACCATCGGCCACATCGTGGGCGGCGTGTTCTCCGAGGTCGGACACACCATGCGCGAGATCGCCCACAACAAGACCGTGCTGGTCTACATGATCGCGTTCTTCTTCTATATCGACGGTGTGCACACGGTCATTTCCATGGCAACCAGCTACGGATCGGCCTTGGGCATCGATTCGACCCAGTTGGTCCTGGCGCTGCTCGTCACGCAGTTCGTGGCCTTTCCGTCCGCCATCATCTACGGCAAGCTTGCCGGACGCGTGGGCACGCTCAACATGATCTTGGTGGCAGTCGCCGCCTATATGGGCATTGTGCTGTTCGCCGCGTTCTTCCTAAAGACCGCCTTTGAATTCTGGGTGCTTGCCATTATGGTCGGCCTGTTCCAGGGCGGCGTGCAGGCGCTCAGCCGTAGCTACTTTGGCCGCATTATCCCCAAGGAAAAGTCCAACGAGTACTACGGCTTCTTTGACATCTTCGGTCGTTATGCAAGCGTTATGGGCACCTTCCTGGTGTCGGTCGTCACCTCGCTGACCGGCAACCCGTCGCTGGGCGTCCTTTCCATTGGTGTGCTGCTGGTCGTTGGCTTTATGCTGCTGGTCCGCCTGTCCCGCATGACTCGGGCGGCAGAGCATGCCGCATAGGAGCGAGCGGCTATTGTGCCTGTCCACGGTACTCTTTTGGGGTTATCCGCAATAAACATTGCGACTTGCGAGCAATGATTTGCCCAAGTGGGTATGATGGAATCAGCTAGGTCGCGGGGCGTCGCCTGTGTTTGGCGGCGTCCCGTTTTTGTGTTGCAGGGAGGGTAAGGCATGAACGCCACAGTCGTGATTCCAACGTATTGGGCGGGCGATGACGCTTGCGCAAACGCCCCTGGCACTTATGACCATTCGACGCGACTCAACGCCGACAATCCCGAACTCGACCGCTGCCTGGCCTCGCTTGAGCAGGTGCGTGACATCCCACGCATCATCCTTTTGGTGGTCTGTCCCGTTTCTGCCACAGCCGATGTGTCGCTGCGCGTGCACGAGATTGTCGACGCGCATCCCACGCTCAAGGTCACCGTTGTCACCAACACCCAGGCCTCGCGCATCGCAGACCGGGTTGCTCAGATCGCGCCCAAGGGTTCGGGCGAGTGCGTGAGCCTGCGAGGCTACGGTGCCATCCGCAACATGGGGCTAGCCTGTGCCGCTGTGCTGGGGCATGACGCGGTTATCTTTTTGGATGACGATGAGACTGTCATCGACGCCGACTTTATGAAGCGCGCGACCTATGCGTTGGGGCAGCAGACGCGTCAGGGCTTGCCGATCTTGGTCAAGAGCGGCTATTTCTACGATCGCGACGGCTCGCCGCTGGCTCCCACGGACAAGGCGGGCATCTGCCATCGTTGGTGGACCAAGCGCATCGAGTTCAACCGTTGGATGAAAAAGGCGCTCTCGGGCACCCGCATCTCGCGCTCCAACTACGTGTGCGGCGGCCTGATGGCCCTGCACGCCCGCGCCTTTACGCGTGTGGCCTTTGACCCGTTTATCACCCGCGGCGAGGACTTGGATTACCTCTTTAACATGCGCATGTTTGGCTACGATGTGTGGTTCGATAACGAGTGGACCGTGCGCCATCTGCCTCCGGAGTCCGAAAAGCGCTCACCGCGCTTTATGCAGGATGTATACCGTTGGTACTACGAACGGGCCAAGTTGACATTCGCCGCGCATCAAAAGGAGCTCATTCCCGTTACGGCGGCATCACTCATGCCCTACCCGGGCCCGTGGATTTCGCGCGAGCTCGACGACCGCGTGCGCAAGACCGCTATGGTCCGCAGCGTGTTTACCCGCGAGCATGAGGGCTACCTGCGCATCTGGCGCCATGGTATCGGCGAGGCAAAGGCCTATGCGCGCCAAAACGCTGCAAGCTATCTGCGTTTCCAGAGCTTTTGGCCCAAGATCATGGACGGGCTTTGGCGTGACGCACAACTGATCAGTATCCTGGAGGGGGCCGAATGATCGACCGCCGCGCCCAGCGCGATAGTTCAATATCAATCTTTCGCATCATTGCCGTTGCCTGCGCCATTTGCGTGCTGGTGTACTTTATTTTTGCCTTGGTGACCGGTATCGAGCCGATCGCCACGGTGATTGCCTGTGCTCTGCTCTGCATCTTTCTGTGCATCTTTATCTTTCTGACGCTTAATCCCGATTCGGTGCGCTCGCAGTACACCGAGGAGACGCTCTCGGTTGCATCGGCCATGCTCGAGGACATCAAGGGCGGCCTGACGCAGGAGTCGGCGTTGCTGGTGTGCCGTCGCATTCTGCCCGAGACGCGCGCCATGACGGTGGCAATCACCGACGAGAAAAACGTGCTGGCCTGTGCGGGCGAGTTTGAGGAAAAGCTCCTGCCCGATGCACCCATCCATACGCTTGCCACGCGCTACGTGATTGAACACGGTATCGTGCAGTCGTTCAATCGCGTGGTCGACGTGGTGGGTTCGGACGGCTCGCACAACCAGGTCCCCGCCGGCATCATCGCACCTATTAAGGTGGGCGACCGTACCGTCGGCACGCTCAAGTTCTACTATCGCACGCCGCGCGCTGTCGACCGCACCCAGTACGCTCTGGCCTCCGGCTTTGCCGAGATCTTGTCTACGCAGCTTGCCATCCACGAGCTCGAGCTGCAAAAGGAGCTTACGGCTCGCGCCGAGGTGCGCGCATTGCAGGCCCAGATCAATCCGCATTTTCTGTTCAACACGCTCAACACCATTGCGTCTTTTACGCGCACCGATCCGCTGCGCGCCCGCGAGCTGCTGCGCGAGTTCTCGTCGTTCTACCGCGCCACGCTCGACAACTCGGGTTCGCTGATTCCGGTTTCGCGTGAGGTCGCCCAGACCAAGCGCTACCTCACCTTTGAGAAGGCGCGCTTTGGCGAGGACCGCGTGCTGGCGACCTTCCATGTGTCGGAGGATGTCGAGGACACGCTGGTGCCGGCTTTTGTAATTCAGCCGATTGTCGAAAACGCCGTGCGCCACGGCATGGGTGACGATGAAGCGCTCAAGATTGACGTCACGGTGGACGAGGATGGCGACGACGCGATTCTAATCGCCGTTGCCGATAACGGCGTGGGCATGGACGAGGGGACCGCCGCCAGGCTGTTTGATGAGCGCTCTGCCCGCCCTGACGCCAGCTCTCCGCAGGGCGGCGGTGCCGGCGTGGCCATGCACAATATTTCGGAGCGCATCCATCGCTTTTATGGACCGCATTCCTATACGCGCGTCGAATCGGCGCCGGGCAAGGGCACGAAGGTGCTCCTGCATCTTGATTTGTCAGAGAGTATCTTTGATATTCAAGAGTAAAATAAAAGGCTACGGGTTCAACGCCTAGCGGCGGATGCCCGGCGTAGTTTGTTGACGAAAGGTTTTATCCCTATGCTGCGTGCGATGATTGTGGAGGATGAGGCGCCGGCTCGTTCGGAGCTTCGATTCTTGCTCGAGCAGACGGGCAAGATCGGCACGATCACAGAGGCGTCGAGTGTTCGCTCCGCCATCGAGATGCTTATGGAAAGTCGGGTCGATGTCGTGTTTCTCGACATCTCGATGCCCGGCGCATCGGGTCTGCAGCTTGCAGAGGCGCTACATAAGCTCAAAAACCCGCCGGCGATTGTTTTTGTGACTGCCTATAGCGACCATGCGGTCGAGGCGTTTGATGTCGATGCTGTCGACTATCTGATGAAACCTGTCGAGGAGGCGCGTCTTGATCGCGCCATCGAGAAGGTTATACAGCGCAGCAAGCCCGTTACCGACAGCAAGGTGACCATCGAGCGCATCCCGGTGGAAAAGGGCGGCCGCAAGGTGCTCATCCCCGTGGACGATATCCGCTTTATCATGGCCAAGGACGATTACTCCTGTATTTACACCATCGACGATCGTTTTCTATCGACGACCTCGTTGGCACAGTTCGAGGCCAAGCTGTGCGATTTTGGCTTCTTCCGCGTGCATCGCCGCTATATCGTGAACTTGGCGTGCGTCACGGATGTGGAGACGGTGCCTTCGGGCGCCATCCAGCTGGGCATTACCGGCGTTGACGAGCGCGTGCCGGTTTCGCGCCGCCGCGTCGTGCCGCTCAAGAAGGCCCTGAGCCTGTAGAACTTTGGCCCCGCAGCCCTGTAGACCAAAAACGTCTGCGGAGCCGTGGGGCCTTTTTGTATGTAGATGTTGGATATCGAACCGGTTTTGCGAAAGGGATCCCATGAACAGTGCAGACGCCAAGCGCATCGACATCATCTCGGACACCCACGGCTATCTTTCTCCCGCGCTTTTGGACGAGCTAGAGGGCGCGGATCTAATCATCCACGCAGGAGACCTAACGTCCGAGATGGACTATGAGCACCTGCGCACTATCGCCCCCGTGCGAGCCGTGCTGGGCAACAACGACTACTACCGCGATTACGGCCCCGATGTGGATCGATTGGCCCTTTTCACCTACGAAGGACTCAAATTCGCCGTAGCCCACTACCGCGAAGATCTCCCCGTGGGATCCGTAGACGTAGCCATCAACGGCCACACCCACGTAACCAAAGAAGCTCAAGTAGGCCGCTGTCTAGTCCTCAATCCCGGCAGTGCTAGCTACCCCAGAGGCACCCGAGGCCCCACCATGGCCAGAATGCTCGTCAAGGACGGCAAGATTCTCAGCACCAAATTTATTGACCTAGACTAACCGCAACAAAAACGGGGGATGCACAATGCATTTCCCGTTTTTCTTTCAGCAAAAGGTAGAGCTTCAGCAACAACCTTAGACAACCCCGCCGAGGAGAACGGGGACCTCGAGCCGCGGAAGCGGCGAGGAACAACAACAGCTTGAAGCATGTGACGGCAGGGAGGGTTTCCGGGGCTGGGGGCGGGGGTTAAGTTTGTCGCGAGTTCCGCACGCAAAGGAAAGCACTTAATGTGCTTTCCGTCTTGCGCAGGACTGTAGAGCAGCAAACTTAACCCGCGCCAGCCGGCCCCGGAGACCCTCCCGGAGGGCCCAAAAAATATTTTCAAAAAAGTTGTTGCGCACCGGACAAACTTCTGTGTATACTAATCCCCGCAGCGCACGCGAGCGGAAACAAACGCGAACGACTGCCTGGGGAGTTAGCTCAGTTTGGTTAGAGCGCCGGCCTGTCACGTCGGAGGTCGCGGGTTCGAGCCCCGTACTTCCCGCCAACGCAATTAAAGCCACGTCTTCGGACGTGGCTTTTTGCGTTTAATGGGACATTGATCCCTATCTCTTGTATTCAAAACCATTTCTCTCCCAGTTATATCTCCTATTCGCGAACAAGGCCCAACTGATATATATGTTCAAACAAGGCGTTTGTTGCACAACACCTGTTTAATGGGGCAGGGGCTAGATTATACTAAGTTTCGCTGTAGGCCGGTATTGATGCAATCAACTTCAGGCTCGGCATCCAGTGGACCCTTGATTCTCAACTTTATCCGAACACTTCCCGCATTCATCCGTACATGTGCGGA
>CABPWH010000026.1 GCA_902461085.1 uncultured Collinsella sp.
TTGGTCTTGGCGCTCCCCCCCGGGGGCGCCGTCTCCCGCCCCGCCGCTGCCGACCAGCTGGCCACGCTCGGTGGCGAGATCGGCGTGCCGGTCTTCCGCGGTGACGGCGCGCACCCGGTCGACATCGCCAAGGGTGCCATCCAGGAGGCCGTCGACCACCTGCGCGACGTGGTCATTGTCGATACCGCCGGTCGTCTTCAGATCGACGAGCAGATGATGCAGGAGGCCGTCGACATCAAGAAGGCCGTCAAGCCCGACCAGGTGCTGATGGTCGTCGATGCCATGACCGGCCAGGATATCGTCAACGTCGTTTCGACCTTCGCCGAGCGCACTGACTTTGACGGCGTGATCATCTCCAAGCTCGACGGCGACGCCCGTGGCGGTGGCGCACTTTCGGTGCGTCAGGTGACCGGCAAACCCATCAAGTTCGTGAGCATGGGCGAGAAGCCTGATTCGCTGGAGCCGTTCTATCCCGATCGCATGGCCAAGCGCATTCTGGGCATGGGCGATGTCGTAGGTATTATCGAGAAGGCTCAGGAGGCAGCCGATGCAGAGCAGCTTGAGGCTGCCGAGCGTATGCTGCGCGAGGGCTTCACCATGAACGATATGCTCGACCAGATGAAAGCCGTCAAAAAGATGGGCGGCATGAAGGGTATCCTGGGCATGCTTCCCGGTGGTCAGCGTGCACTCAACCAGATGGGCGGCAACCTGGATGAGGGCATCTTCGATAAGAACGAGGCCATCATCATGTCGATGACCAAGGAGGAGCGCCTGCGTCCCTCCATCATCAACGGCCAGCGCCGCGCGCGTATCGCCAAGGGCGCCGGCGTAACTCCCACCGAGGTCAACAGCCTTATGAAGCAGTGGGGCGAGATGAACAAGATGATGGGCCGCATGCGCACGATGGCCAATCAGGCACAGGCCGGCGGCAAGAAGGGCAAAAAGGGTAGGAAGGGCAAGAAGATGCGCATGCCCAATATCCCTGGCCTGGACGCTATGGGTCTGGGCGGCATGGGCGGCCTGGGTACGGGCGGTCCCAAGTCCGATATGGAGCTGCTGCGCCAGATGGAAGCGCAGATGCGCAATAAGAAATAGGGCTGTAATTCCAGCTTGATATGGCAAAGGCCACTCGGAAGCTACCGGGTGGCCTTTGTTGTTGGCTTTGATTGTTGGGTTGCGTGCAGCGTCGCGCCCCAAGTTCGCGGTGCCGTGCCGTTAGTGGCAGCCGCAGCCCTCGTGGCCCTCGTGCTCGTGATGGCCGTGGCAGCTGCAGGACTCGCCATGTTCGTGGGCGTGGTCATGGCCGTGGCAGCCGCACGTGGCCTCGCCGTTCTGTGCGAGCGTGCCGGCGATAAGGGCCTCGACGCAGGCGTCGCAGCTGCCCTGGGCACCTGCGTATACCGTGATGCCGGCTTGGGCAAGCGCGTTGATAGCGCCGCCGCCGATGCCGCCGCAGATGAGCGTGTCCACGCCGCCGTTGGCGAGCAGGCCCGCCAGGGCACCGTGGCCGGTGCCGCCGGTGCCCACGACCTGTTCGTTGAGCACCTTGCCGTCCTGAATGTCGTAGATCTTGAACTGCTCGCTGCGGCCAAAGTGCATAAAGATGTTGCCGTTGTCGTACGTGGTTGCCACCCTCATGTTGCCGATCTCCTTTGCTGGCCATGCGGCCGTCGTCGTGGTAATGGGGGAGTACGCGATGTTGCCGCCTTCGATGACGATCGCCCGTCCATTGACCAGCGCGTTTGCCACCTTGCGATGCGCGCGGCTGCAGATTGCCGCCACCGTGGCGCGGGCAATGCCCATGTGCTGGGCGACGGCCTCCTGATTGAGGCTTTCCAGGTCGCACAGCCGCAGGACTTCGAGCTCGTCGACCGTCATATCGATGGCGTCTCCGCTGGCAAGGCCGTCGGGGGTAAAGCCGCGGTATTCGGGGATGATCCCAACACGGCGCAATTTTTCGCGTCTTCCTGCCATACGTGCTCCTTATCTGACATATGTCAACAATAGAATAACGAACGTGCAGATTTACGCAAGGGATTTCTGGCATATGTCAGAAAACGAGGGCTTATGTTTGGGCTGTGGGGCCGCGTGCGCCTGGGCTACAATGAATCTCGCTTGTAGGCGACTGACAGGAGGGTCAATGAGCAAAGCTGATCAACAGTTTGTATCCATGTGCCGCGATATCTTGGACCATGGCACCACGACCGAGGGCCAAAAGGTGCGCCCGGTGTGGGAGGACGGAACCCCTGCCTATACCATTAAAATCTTTGGCGTTACGGCGCGCTATGACCTGCGCGAGGAGTTCCCCGCGCTTACGCTGCGTCGTACGGCGCTCAAGTCCGCTATGGACGAGATCCTGTGGATCTATCAGAAGAAGTCCAATAACGTGCATGACCTCAACAGCCATATTTGGGATGAGTGGGCCGACGAGACCGGCTCTATCGGCAAGGCCTACGGCTACCAGATTGGCCAGAAGAGCCATTACGCCGAGGGCGACTTCGATCAGATGGACCGCGTGCTGTACGACCTCAAGCACACGCCGTACAGCCGTCGCATTATGACGAACACCTATGTGTTTAGCGATCTGTCCGAGATGCACCTGTATCCGTGCGCCTACAGCGTGACCTATAACGTCACGCAGCGTCCGCAGGATGACAAGCCGACGCTCAACATGATTCTCAACCAGCGTAGCCAGGATATTTTGGCCGCGAACAACTGGAATGTGTGCCAGTACGCCATTTTGCTGATGATGGTCGCGCAGTCGGTCGATATGATTCCCGGCGAGCTGCTGCACGTGATCGCCGATGCTCATATTTACGACCGCCATGTCGATATCGTCCGCGAGCTTATCGAGCGTCCGCAGTTTGCGGCTCCCAAGGTAACGCTTAACCCCGATGTGCATGACTTCTATGCGTTTACGACCGATGACCTGATTGTCGAGGGCTATGAGCACGGCCCGCAGGTCAAGAACATCCCTATTGCGGTGTAGGTGGCGCTCATGACGTGTAAGCTTTCTGCCATCGTCGCCGTGTGTGACGACTGGGGCATTGGGTGCGAGGGCGACATGGTGGTGTCCAACCGTGCCGACATGCGTCATTTTGTGGCGTGCACCAAAGATTGCCCGGTCATTATGGGGCGCAAGACGCTGCTGAGTTTTCCCGGCGGGCGTCCGCTCAAGAATCGCCGTAATATCGTGCTCACGCGCGACGAGGGGTTTGCACCCGAGGGCGTTGACGTGGTGCATAGCATTGACGAAGCGCTCGCCGCGGTAGCCGATGAACCCGTTGCGTGGGTGATTGGCGGCGGCGAGGTATATCGACAGTTTTTGCCGTATTGCGTGGAGGCCGAGGTTACGCATAACCATTGCGTGCATGACGTGGATACGTATTTTCCCGATCTGGATGCCGATCCCGCGTGGGAGACTGCGCAGCGTAGCGGGATCGCGACGATTGCCGCCGGCGAGGGTGACGAGGGTGTCGATTATGAGTTCGTGACGTATCGTCGCGTTGATGCGTAAACCCGATTATTCCTTCGGTATTATCGGGTTGGAATGAGTGGCGGGGCGGCGCATGGCGTTGCCCCGATATTTGTATAGGTGCTGTAAGAAGGGTACAGGCTGGCTGCTATGACTGATGCCGTTGAGGTGCTGCGAATCGATTCGCTCGAGGACGAGCGGCTCGATGCCTACGTGCGACTGACCGAGCGTGAGCTTCGCTGTGTGCTGGAGCCGCAGAAGGGCATTTTTATCGCCGAGAGCGCCAAGGTCATCGAGCGTGCGGTTCGCGCCGGATACGAGCCGGTGAGCTTTCTTTTAGGCGAGCGCTGGCTCGACCAGATGGTGCCGCTGTTTGAGCGCCTGGTTGTGCACGAAGGTGCGGGTCCGGTTCCCGTGTTCGTGGCCTCGATGGAGCTTATGGAGCAGCTGACGGGCTTCAACGTGACGCGCGGCGCGCTCGCGGCATTCCGTCGTCCACGCCAGATTCCGGTAGCCGAGTTCTTGGGCGGCGTCGTCGAGGCGGCAGGGGAGCGCCCGGTGCGCGTGTGCGTGCTCGAGGGCATTGTCGACCACACCAACGTCGGCGCGATTTTCCGCTCGGCGGCTGCGCTGAACGTCGATGGCATTTTGGTGAGCCCCACGTGCTGTGACCCGCTGTACCGTCGCTCGGCCCGCGTGAGCATGGGCACGGTGTTCCAGGTGCCCTGGACGCGCATTGGCAGCGAGGCGCGCGTATGGCCGCATGATGGGCTGGCGGCGCTGCACGATGCCGGCTTTTCTTGTGTTGCCATGGCGTTGACGGATGATTCGGTATCGTTGGACGATCCCGCGCTGCAGGAGATTGACCGCCTGGCAATCTTTATGGGCACCGAGGGTGCTGGCTTGGGCGCCAAGACCATTGCAGGCTGCGACCGCGCCGTGCGTATTCCGATGGCGCATGGGGTCGATTCGCTCAACGTGGCCGCGGCAAGTGCTGTCGCCTTTTGGCAGCTGTGCCCGCATGTGAGCAACGAGTACCACTACCAGCCGGGTTTGTATCACTAAACAGATATTTCGCACCGGGCTGTGGTTCGGGGCGTTTCGGCCGACGCTGGTCGGTGCTAAGCTGGTGTCGGCTTTGGTCTTAAATTGCCGTTTTGTTGTATGACGTACGCTAGTGGGGAGGGCGTGTGGCTAAGAAATCTACGGCTATCGATGTAACGCAGGGTGTCATTTGGCAGCAGCTGCTGTCGCTGTGCGTTCCCATTTTCTTTAGTTCGTTCTTTCAGCAGGCATACACGCTTATCGGTACCTATATCGTCGGTCAGTTTGGCGGCAAGCTCGCGCTGGGTGGCATTCAGGCGACGATGGTGCTTACAGAGCTCTGCATCGGCTTTTGTGTCGGCGTCGGTGCCGGCTGCGCGGTCATTACGGGCCAGTTTTTTGGCCAGCACGATGACGAGCGCCTGAGCCGATCGGTCCATACGGCTATGACGCTCGCGCTGGTGGGCGGTATCGTTTTCTCGATTCTTGGCATAGTGTTCGTTGAGCCCATGCTGGTGCTTATGAACACGCCGCATGAACTATTGGCCGAGGGCGTGGCCTATGCCCGTTGCTATTTTGCCGCCATGGTTGCGGCGCTGCTGCTCAATATGGGAACGGCATTGCTGCGCGCCGTGGGCGACACGCGCGGGCCTGCTGTGATCATCGCTTCCGGCTGCCTTGTTAATGCGGTGCTGGATGTCATCTTCGTTGCCGAGCTTCATATGGAGGCTCTGGGCTGTGGCATCGCGGTGGCGCTGACCATTTGCTCCAACGCCACGATGATCGTGATTCGTATGATGCACGCACCGGGTGCGTGGCGGCTTTCACTGTCCAAACTCGGCATTGATCCTGGCATTTGTAAGAGCATGATCTCGTGTGGTCTGCCGCTTGGCTTTCAGTCTGCTGCGTATTCGATTTCCAACGTTTTGATTCAGGTGTCGGTCAACTCGTTTGGTGCCGATGTCACCACGGCTTGGGGTCTTTCGGGCCGCCTGGATGGCATTGTCTGGATGGTTACCGAGGCGCTTGGCGTGTCGATCACCACGTTCTCGGCACAGAACTTTGGCGCGCGCAACTACGAGCGCATGCGCAAGGGCTACCATACGTCGCTCGTGCTGTCGTTTATGCTCATTGGTGGCCTGTCTGCCGTGCTGCTGTTATTCTCGGGTCCGCTGTCTCGTCTGTTTGTCGACGATGCTTCGATTTCGGCGTACACCACGACGATTCTTCATTTTATCGCGCCGTTCTACGCGATTTTCTCGATTATCGAGAACGCGTCGGGTTCCATCCGCGGCGCCGGCGTGAGCTTGCAGCCCATGCTGCTCACGATTTTTGGCACCGTCGTGCTCAGGGTGATCTGGGTGTTTGCGATTATGCCGTTCGATCCGTCGCTTGAGCACCTGCTGCTGGTTTACCCCGTAACCTGGGTAATCACCGCCATGATGTTCACCGTCTACCATCACAGCGGCAACTGGCTAGGCCGCGCCACCGCCTAGTTGTTTAAGAACGTCCCCAATGACTAGTATT
This sequence comes from uncultured Collinsella sp., assembly GCA_902461085.1. GTDB lineage: Bacteria > Actinomycetota > Coriobacteriia > Coriobacteriales > Coriobacteriaceae > Collinsella. Next base: position 6,047 of record CABPWH010000026.1, read on the forward strand.
CGATGCCTTGGCGGGCTAGGAGGCCTTCGTCGAAGTAGTGCTTGACTGGGCGCATTTCGGTTACCAGGTCGGCAAGGTCGGCGAGGGGCAGCAAGCCGCGGCCGGTGAGCACGAGCTCCGTGGTGGTCGGTTTCATCGCGATCAACGCTTCGACATCTTCGCGCGTCACAAAGCCCCGTCGCATGGCTTCCCCCAGCTCATCCAAGATCAGCACGTCGACCTGGCTAATCTGCTCGCGCGCCAGCTCCATGATCTGTGCGGCACAGGCTTTGGGCGTGTCGCGGTCGGCTTGTACGATGCGTAGCCCCAGGTGCGGCGCCGCATCATGTTCGGCGCAGTGCAGCTTCTTGGCAAACTGGAGCATGAGCACGTTAAGTCCATAGCCCGTGGCGCGCAGCGCGAGGCCCAGCGCAGCCGTCGTCTTGCCCTTGCCATCGCCCGTATAGATTTGAACCTTGCCGACTTCCAGTGATGCCATCTCTGTCCTTTCGTGCCCGGCGTCGGTTTATCGCCGTCCGGGTTGGGTATTCTAGAAAACATTATCAACCCCAGTAGATGGAGTTCAAGCAGATGGAGATGGATGACAACAAACGTAGACGGAATATGATCCTCTACGTGCTCATCGCCTTCGTCGTCTACCTCGTGCTCTCGACCGTTCTGTTCCCCAACATCGGTCACACGCAGCAGATTACGAAGACCGATTACTCGACGTTTGTCAAAGCGCTCGATAAGAAGAGTGTCGACAAGGTCGAGTACAACACGGACGACTACACGATTTATTACACCAAGAAGGGCGAGGACGAGAATATCGCTTACAAGACGACCGGTGTGCCGAATGACGCGGGCTTTACCGATCGCGTGCTTGAATCTGGCGCCTCGCTTGAGTCGGTCGTTCCCGATAAGAACTCGGGTCTGATGACCTATTACCTGCTCACGCTCATTCTTCCCATGGCGATTTTCTTCCTGATCGGTTGGTGGCTCAACCGCCGCATGAAGAAGGCCATGGGCGATGACGGTCCGTCGATGAACTTTGGCGGCGGTGGTTTTGGCGGCGGTGGACTGGGTAAGTCCGGCGCGCGCGTGATCGCCTCCAAGGACGTGGGCGTGACCTTTAAGGATGTCGCCGGCCAGGAAGAGGCCAAGGAATCCCTCAAGGAGGTCGTCGACTTTCTGGAGAAGCCGCAGCGCTACGAGGAGATCGGCGCCAAGCTGCCGCGCGGCGCTCTCCTTGTTGGCCCTCCGGGTACCGGTAAAACCCTGCTCGCCAAGGCTGTGGCCGGCGAGGCGGGCGTGGCGCTCTTTAGTATTTCTGGGTCTGAGGGTTGGTAGCTGTTCGTCGGCCGCGGCGCCGCTAAGGTTCGCGATCTGTTTAAGCAGGCCAAGGAAAAGGCCCCGTGCATCGTGTTTATCGATGAGATCGATACCATCGGCAAGAAGCGCGATGGCGGCGGCTTTAGTGGCAACGACGAGCGCGAGCAGACGCTCAACCAGCTGCTGACCGAGATGGACGGCTTCGATAACCACAAGGGTATTGTTGTTCTCGCTGCTACCAACCGCCCCGACAGCCTCGACCCGGCCCTGCTGCGCCCCGGTCGTTTTGACCGCCGTATCCCCGTTGAGCTGCCCGACCTGACTGGCCGCAAGAACATTCTCGAGCTCCACGCCAAGAGCGTGAAGACGCAGCCGCCGATCGATCTGACCGCGATTGCCCGCGCCACGCCCGGTGCCTCGGGCGCCGACCTGGCCAACATTATCAACGAGGGCGCCCTGCGTGCCGTCCGTGAGGGTCGCAAGCGCGCTACGCAGGACGATTTTGAGGAGTCGGTGGAGGTCGTCATCGCCGGCCAGCAGCGTAAGTCCACGGTGCTGTCCGACCACGAGAAGCAGGTCGTTTCTTATCACGAGATTGGCCATGCCATCGTTGCTGCCCGCCAGAAGGGTTCTGCGCCGGTCACGAAGATCACCATCGTGCCGCGAACGAGCGGTGCTCTGGGCTACACCATGCAGGTCGAGGAGGATGAGCGCTTCCTGACCACACGCCAGGAGGTCCTGGACAAGCTCGCCGTCTATTGCGGTGGCCGTGCAGCCGAGGAGCTCATCTTTGGTGAGATGACGACCGGCGCCGCCAACGATATCGAGCAGGCCACCAAGCTCGCCCGCAATATGGTGACGCGCTTTGGTATGTCCGATGAGTTTGGCATGATGGCGCTCGGTACCGTTCAGAATGCGTACCTCAACCAGGACACGTCGCTCACCTGCGCCCCCGGTACGGCCGAGCGCGTGGACGCGATTGTCGCCAAGCTGATCGAGGATGCGCACGACCGCGCCCTGCAGATCCTGAAGGAGAACAAGTTTAAGCTCCACGAGCTGGCTCGTTACCTGTACAAGAAGGAGACGATCACGGGCGAGGAGTTTATGAATCTCCTCACGCGCGAGAATCCGCTGATGCCAAAGCAGCAGTAATTGATGCCAAAGCAGCAGTAATACTGGTTGCGCAGTGTCAATCGCCCCATTTGAGTGCCCATCTCAAATGGGGCGTTTTGCGTGGGGAGTGTTGTATATGAAGATCGTGGTGAGCGCCTGTTTAATGGGCGAGAGCTGCAAGTATAACGGGCTCGACAACTACCATCGCGAGCTGGTCGAGGCATGCGAGCTCACGGGGACCGAGGTCCTCTTGGTGTGTCCTGAGGTCTTTGGGGGTCTGCCCACGCCGCGCAAGCCGTCCGAGATTGTGAACGGCGAGGTTCGTACCTGCGAGGGTACCTCAGTCGATCGCGAGTTTCGCCTGGGTGCCGAGCGCGCGCTCGACATGTGCGAGCAGGCGGGCGGCCCGTCCCAGATCGCTGCGTGCGTCTTGCAGGACCGTAGCCCCTCGTGTGGTGTAGGCCGTATCTACGACGGAACGTTCAGTGGTACGCTCACACCGGGTAACGGCGTTTTCGTCGACCTGCTCCTGCGCCACGGGTACCGTGTGATTCCGGCTAGCGAGTTCGATCCCAGCATGCTGGAACATTGTCCACAGCACTCGAATTCAACACTTCCTCACGGGTGACCGTTTTGGCATCATCCGTGAAGTTGATATTGAGTACGACCAGGTCATCAAAGACGTAGATCGAGTTGACAGGCGCCGTACCCAGGCAGTCCCTCCCCGCGGCCCTCGCGCAGGAACGCGTACAAGGCCCTCCCGTCTCTTGCGCCCCTCCTGCCCCAAACCCTGCTAGGAACGAGTGCAGCAAACTGGATTTTTAAATTAGTCTTTGCAAATAACCTTTGAACCTTCACCATCAATTACAATTCCCTGACGATTGTTAATTGGGCATAGATTCAAATCCGAAAACTCAGTCATTATTTTCTCGGTAACTTTCTTAAATGGTGCTGTAAGAAAATGCGGAAGAACATAGAAATCAATCAAATTAAGCTCTGCATCATCTTCTTGTGAGTAGTCCTCCGGCTTTTCATCCATTTGCTCGATATATTGGATGCTTGGAGCGCATACGATCGCACCTGCCGATTCACCAATCATCAGTTTTCCCTTTGCCAATTCTTTCTTCAACAGCTCATCCGTTCCCGTTTTACGGAGCTGGTCTATAAGGAAAAAAGAATTTCCGCCGGTAAAATAGATTACATCCGCATCTTCAAAAAGAGACTGTATCGTTGAATAAGCCTCCGTTGAAATATCAATTTCAGTTACGATTGCTCCCAACTTTTTGAATAATTTTCGAGCCGAGCCGACATAACCGGTGTAGCCTTCACGCAGCGAAGCTGTTGGAATAAATGCGACTTTTCTATCTTCAATTTCTTCCTTTATCAGACTTCCTACACTTGAAAAGTGCGAACATAAAAACAGTTTCATCAATATTCTCCTTTATATATAAATTCTTATTTGTTGAACTAAGCCGTGTATACCATACGTTCCAATGAAAGAACGCCCTGATATAGCGTAATTTGCTGTTTTCCTGCGTATGTGCGTACACACTCCACAGGAATTCTAAGGGCCCTGCCCCCTTAGCACACGGACTTTGGAACAAAGTCTAGCGTGTTACGCCTTGCTAGAGGTGTACAGGCTCCCGGTACGCACGTACGCAGCAATTGCCATCAATGCGCCATATAAGTGGCGATCAAGTTCGCATAAAGCGACCTTGGTTCCGCAAAACAAAAGGCAGGATACCATCACCACGATGGTACTCTGCCTCTGTTCGTTTCTGTTTACCGTTCCGAGTGGTCCTTCCGCAGAATTACCGATAAACAAAAAACGTACCCGGACCCTTTCTCGTATAGAATCGGGTTCGAGTGCGAACTGAATGTTGGAGCAATAAAAAACCACCACAAAGGTGCTTGTCCCCTTTGTGGTGGTTTTGGGTTAGGCCTAGAGCGTGCGGCCGTAGGCGTCGGCGGCCTTGATGGCGGCGGCAAATTTTTCGTCGGTGAAGGGCTCGGGGTTGCCCTGCTTCCACTCGTTGGTGGCGTGCGCGTACTCGCACAGGGCCGGGATATCGGACTCGGAAAGTCCGACCTGCTCAAGCGTTACGGGTAGGCCCATCTGCTTGTTAAAGGCGGCGTAGCGCTTCAGGTTCTCAGTATCGCCCGTATAGGCAAACAGCACGAGCACGCCGAGGCTCACGACCTCGCCGTGCAGATAGGTTCCCTCGCGCGGAATGCTGCAGGTGGCGTTGTAGAACGCGTGCGCGACGCTCGAGTTGTAGTAGTAATCGTTTTGGTTGGTCAGGTTTGAGACATAGCCCGTGTTGACCACGATGTCGAGCGCGATCTGCTTGACGGCCTCGCTCGACAGGTCCTGGCGTACGTCCTCAAGACCCTGGACGCCATAGGTAAACAGCGGCTCGGAGCAGGTGTGGGCAAGCGCCAGGCCAAGACCGGCGGTGTGCTCCAAATTACCGGCGCTCGTGGCGTACTCGACCTCGGGCTGCTTGGACAGGGCATCGCCTACGCCGGCCCAGAAGTACTCTGCCGGTGCCTCGGCGATGATCTTGGGGTTGATGAAGATGTGCGCCGGTCGGTTGGGGTACGAATAGCCCTCGAGCGAGCCGTCGTCGTTGTACACGACGGCAATGGCGGTCGCGGCGGAGCAGTTGGAACAGATCGTCGGGACAGTGAAGACAATCTTCTTGAGCTCGATGGCTGCGGTCTTCACGGTGTCGAGCGCCTTGCCGCCGCCGCAGGCGATGAGAACGTCAGCTTCCTGGCAGGCAGGGGAGTTTACGACCTTGGCGATATTGGCACGCGTACTGTTGGTGCCATAGACGCGCGTCTCTAGAATCTCGACATCGGTACCTTCAAGCGCCGCCTCGATGCCCGGCAGCGCCGCAGCCAGGGCTCTCTTGCCGCCAATGATGGCGACCTTGGTCGCTCCGTACTCTGCCAGTGCGGCGGGCAGCTCGGTAAAGCAATCCTCGCCGACGGTGTAGTCGCTCATTCCGATCGTGCGCATAGCAACCTTCTTTCGTTCGATAAAGTGCTTTCAGGTATTTTGCTCCAAGAGAAGGTCCACAGTCGCGAGAAATTTCGAACGTATAAAACCAGTGTTGAGGGTTTTTCGCCGGCGCGGAACGTGCTAGCATACTCCGCATAAGCGTTGATGGGGACGAGTAGTCGGCCGTCCGCATGCCACAGAGAGCGGGGAGCGCTGAGAACCCGTGCATGCGACCGATGAATATCACCCCGGAGCTGCGGTCCCAACGGACGTGCCGCGCAGGCACGTCTTAGTAGACATCGCCGAGATGGTCGTCGATACAGGCCAGCCGAGTAACGGATGCGAGCGCGCGAATACGCGGGCGAGGGCATCTAAGCTGGGTGGTTAAACGAAGAGCTTTTGCGGGCGTACAGCTCGTTTTGTGGCGCTTCGTCCCAGCTTGTAGGGACGGGCGCTTTTTTGGTGCCCAACGGGCGTGTGCGCCCATGACATGAAAGGGGTACCGTGGCAAACGAGTACAAGCAGACGATGAATCTGCCCAAGACCGGTTTTCCCATGCGTGCCGGTCTTTCCAAGTCCGAGCCCAAGCGACTCAAGGACTGGCAGGACAACAAGGTCTACGAGCAGGTTCTGAAGAAGAACGAGGGTCACAAGAAGTTCGTGCTGCACGACGGCCCTCCGTACGCCAACGGCCCGATCCACATCGGCCACGCCATGAACAAGATCTCCAAGGACATGATCAACCGTTACTGGATGATGCAGGGCTGCGAAGTTCCCTATGTCCCCGGTTGGGACTGCCACGGTCAGCCGATTGAGCATAAGGTCGAGGAGAAGCTCGGCACCGAGAAGTTCAACCAGACTTCCACTGCCAAGATTCGCGAGCTTTGCAATAAGTTCGCTGTCGAGAACATCGAGCTGCAGAAGGCCGGCTTCCGTCGCCTGGGCGTGCTTGGCGACTGGGACAATCCCTACCTGACGCTCTATCACCAGCATGACGCTGCCGACATCGAGGTCTTCAAGGCCATGTTCGATAAGGGTATGATCTATCGCGGTCACAAGCCCGTCCATTGGTGCAAGCACTGCCACACCGCACTCGCTGAGGCCGAGATTGAGTACTCCGACGAGACGAGCCCGTCCATCTTCGTGCGCTTTGAGATGACCTCCAAGCCCGCCGGCCTCGAGAACTTCGACGGCCCGGTTGACTTCATCATCTGGACGACCACCCCGTGGACCATCCCCTCCGACCAGGCCGTTTCCCTCAAGCCCGGCGCCGCCTATGTCGCCGTTGAGCACGAAGGCCGTGCCGAGGTCATGCTCGAGGACCTGGCTCCCAAGTGCTGTGAGGAGTTTGGCTGGGAGTACACCCCGGTCATGGTCGACGGCAAGCCCTACGTGGTTCCCGCCGAGACCTTCCATCATATCCACTACAAGCAGCCGATCTTTGACGGTGTCGAGGGCGTGGCGCTGCTGGCCGATTACGTCGGTGTCGATGACGGTACCGGTATCGTCCACAACTCGCCCGGCCACGGCGTCGACGACTACTTTGCCTGCCTCAAGGAGGGCATCACCGACATCTGCATGCCGGTCGATGACGACGGCAAGTTCTATACCGGCGAGGAGTTCGGCACCGGTGGCCCCTTCAGCGGCATGGATACCGACGAGGCCAACCCGCACATCATCGAGTTCCTGCGCGAGCGCGGCACCCTCGTCCTCGAGAAGAAGATCACGCACAGCTATCCGCACTGCTGGCGCTGCAAGCACCCGGTGCTCTTCCGTGCTACCGACCAGTGGTTTGTCTCGATGGACAAGACCGGTTTGCGCGAGCAGGCTGGCAAAGAGGTCCGCGAGAACGTCAAGTGGTATCCGGCCCACGCGGCAAACCGCATTGGCGCCATGGTCGAGCAGCGCCCCGACTGGTGCATCAGCCGTCAGCGCAACTGGGGCGTGCCCATCCCCAGCTACACCTGCGCCGACTGCGGCGAGAAGGTCATGAACGACGCCACGCTAGACGCCGTCATCAAGCTCTTCCACGAGAAGGGCTCCGACGCTTGGTTCACCGACGCTCCCGAGAGCTACCTGGGCGAGGCCTGTGTCTGCCCCAAGTGCGGCGGCCATCACCTCAAGGCCGATAAGGACATCCTCGACGTGTGGTGGGACTCCGGCGTGTCTTGGAAGGCCGTCTGCGAGTACCGTCCCGAGCTTGAGTACCCGGCGGATGTGTACCTCGAGGGCTCCGACCAGCACCGCGGTTGGTTCCAGAGCTCGCTGCTCACCTCGGTGGGTGCCAACGGCCACGCTCCGTACAAGGCGGTCGTCTCGCAGGGCTTCACCCTCGACGGCCAGGGCCGCAAGATGTCCAAGTCGCTCGGCAACGTCATCGACCCCAACAAGGTCTGTGACGAAATGGGCGCCGACATCATCCGCCTGTGGGTTGCATCCGTCGATACCAGCTCCGACGTGTCCATCGACCACGAGATCCTTGCCCGTACGTCCGATGCCTATCGTCGTTTCCGCAACACGCTGCGCTTCCTGCTCTCCGAGCTCGAGGGCCAGTTTGAGCCCGAGACCGACGGCGTCGCCTTTGCCGACCTGCTGCCGCTCGACAAGCTCATGGTTGCCCGCCTGACCCAGGTCCAGGCCGAGGTTGACGATGCCTACGCCAGCTACGAGTTCCCGCGCGCCTACCGTGCGCTCTACGATTTCGTGGTTACCGAGCTCTCCAACGTGTACCTCGACGCTCTGAAGGACCGTCTGTACTGCGACAAGCCCGGCTCGCTCGAGCGCCGCAGCGCCCAGACCGTGCTGGCCGAGCTCTTCTCGATGCTCATGCGCGACCTGCAGCCGATCCTGTCCTACACGGTCGACGAGGCCATGGCCTATGCGCCCGCCGGCTGCGTCGATCACCAGAAGTACGCCGCGCTGCTCGATTGGTACAAGTCGCCCATCACGGTCGACGAGGCCAATGAGTTTGAGGGCGTGCTCGAGGCTTCGCTCGAGCTCCGTAGCGCCGTGACCAAGGCCCTTGAGGATGCCCGCTCCGCTGGCACCTTCACTAAGAGCCAGCAGGTCCGCGTCAAGGCGGTCGTTCCCGCCGAGATGTATGCGCTGCTGACCGGCGACAAGGCCGTCGACCTGGCCGAGTTCTACATCGTCTCCGATGTTGAGCTGACCCAGGGCGAGGAGCTCTCCGTTGCCATCGAGGCTGCCGAGGGCGAGTGCTGCGACCGTTGCTGGAACTACCGCACCACCGTCGGCGAGTACAATGGCCACGCTCACATCTGCAAGCGCTGCGCGGAGGCGCTGAACTAGTCGTTGGGGACGTTCTTAAATGACTAGTCAAACAAGAACGTCTCCATTGACTACCTGTGTCACATTCAAGCGGCATTCTGTTTTTCGGAATGCCGCTTTCCTTTTTAGCTGGTTATTTCGCTAGCGTTGGTGAATATGCTGCGCGTTTGGCGTTTGTCACTATAAGATGATTACTTGCGTTAAACGGAATTCGATGTTCTTGAGGGTAGGGGATTGATTTGGGTCGTGCTGGGGATATGACGCCGCCTTTGCGTTGGCGGTTGGGTGTTGCTGGTGGGGTAGCGCTCGTTGTGCTGCTTGTTGACCAGCTGACCAAGCTTGCGGTTCGTGCCGTGGGCGAAGCTTTGCATGTGACTGTCATCCCCGGTGTCATCGACTTTATGTTTGTCCGCAATATCGGTGCTGCCTTTAGTATGGGCGAGGGGCATGGCATCGCGTTTGCCGTGCTGGCGTTGGCGGTCATTATCGCTATTGCCGTGTACCTCGTTCGTGCACCCCAGCTCGCCCATCTTGAGGTTGTGGGCATGGCGATGGTTGCGGGCGGTGCTATCGGCAACGCTATCGATCGTTTGGCCTTTGGCTTCGTGACCGATTTTATTGCCACCACCTTCATTGACTTCCCCGTCTTCAACGTGGCCGATATCGGCATTACCTTGGGTGTCGTGCTCGCCCTCTTCGGCTACATGTTCTTGAGCCCCGCTGCCCGTGAGGTCGATGCGACCGCCGAGCTTAACGCCCGTGACGAGGCCCGCGCTAAGCGCAAGGCCCAGCAACGCGGGGAGCGTGCCCGCAAAATTCGCGAAAGGAACGAGCGCTAATGGCCGACATTCATATCCTTGTTGCCGACGATGCCGCTGGTCAGCGTCTTGACGCCTATCTGGGCGCCAATGACGGCTGTCCTACGCGTTCTGCCTGCGCGCATCTGATCGAGGGGGGCGCTGTTGCCGTCAATGGCGAGACCTGCCTGTCCAAAAAGTACGCCGTGCGAGCCGGCGACCGTATTTCGGTCGACCTGCCCGAGCCGCACGACCCGACCGACGTGATTCCCGAGGCCATTCCCCTCGATATCCGCTATGAGGACGACTATCTCATTGTGCTCTCCAAACAGCGCGGCCTGGTGTGCCATCCTGCGCATGGCCATGAGAGCGGTACGCTCGCGAATGCCCTGGTTTATCACTGCGGTATCGACCATCTGGGCACCGTGCAGGGCGAGGACCGCCCCGGTATTGTGCATCGCCTGGATCGCGATACCTCGGGTCTCATGCTTGCGGCAAAGGACGACGACACCCAGCGCGCGCTCCAAAATCTCATCCGCACGCGTACGCTCGACCGTCGCTATATCACACTTGTTCACGGGCATATCGCCATGGACGAGGGCACCATCAACACCGGCATTGCCCGATCGACGCGTGACCGTGTCAAGATGGCGGTTTCGGACGATCCTTTTGCGCGCCAGGCCATTACGACCTTTAAGGTCCTCGAGCGCTTCGATTCCACGCGATTTGACGACGGCTATACGCTCGTCGAGTGCCACCTGTTTACGGGCCGCACGCATCAGATTCGTGTGCATATGCGCCATATCAACCACGCCTGCGTGGGCGATCCACTCTACGGCAAGTGCGATGCACGCGCCGATCAGGGTCTGACCAGGCAATTCCTTCATTCCTGGCGCGTCGCATTCGACCATCCCGTGACGGGCGAGCGCATCGAATGCCGCGACGAGCTGCCGTGGGATCTCGCTGCGGTTCTTGACGACCTGGCCCCGCGCTCGCTTGGCCGCACCGCCGCCGGCGACGACATCGTCCCGCAGCTTGGCCTTCTCGAAGCCTAGCCGGTATTAGGTGGTTTCTTGAACTCGGTAAGCCTGCGGTAAGATATACGATTGTTTACGTAACGCGTTCCTGGGAGCCTGCATGCTCGCCTTTTTACAAACCAACACGCCCATCGTGATCTTCAACCAGATTGTCGTCACGCTGCTCACTGTCTGCTTTCTGTACCAGGTGGTCTTCTTTGTCATCGGCGCTCTTCGTGGCGAGGTCGCGCCTCCTAAGGCCAAAAAACTCCACCGCTATGCCTTCTTTATTGCGGCGCATAACGAGGAGGCCGTGATCGCCAACCTCGTTCGCTCCATCAAGGATCAGGACTATCCGTCCGAGCTCATTGAGGTCTTTGTCGTTGCCGACGCCTGCACCGACAATACCGCGCAGCTCGCGCGCGAGGCCGGTGCCATTGTTTACGAGCGCAATAACCTGGCCCGCAAGGGCAAGAGCTGGGTCATGGACTTTGGTTTCGATCGCATTCTCAACGAGTATCCCGATACGTTTGAGGGCTACTTTATCTTCGATGCCGACAACGTTATCTCCCGCGATTACGTCTCCAAGATGAATGATGCCTTTGACCAGGGCTTCCATGTGGTCACGAGCTATCGCAATTCCAAGAACTTCGGCAGCTCGTGGATTTCGTCTGCCAACGCCACCTGGTATCTGCGAGAGGCGCGCTTTCTCAACAACGCGCGCAACATCTGCAAGACGTCTTGCGCTGTCTCGGGTTCGGGCTACCTCATCTCCGCCAGCGTGATCGAGGGTATGCACGGCTGGCAGTTCCATACGCTGACCGAGGACATTCAGTTCACCACGTTCTGCGCCATTCACGGCATTCGCATTGGCTATGCGCCGGCGGAGTTCTTTGACGAACAGCCCGTGACGTTTAAGGCGTCCTGGAAACAGCGCATGCGTTGGACCAAGGGCTTCTACCAGGTGTTCTTTACCTACGGTAAGCACCTGGTCAAGTCGACGTTCCGCTATCATCGCTTTGCTGCCTACGACATGTTTATGACGATCGCGCCGGGTATGCTGCTGTCCCTGATCTCCATGCTCGCCAACGCGACCTTCCTCATCGTGGGCGGGCTTTCGCACGGCTTCTTGGCCACCGAGGTCGAGATGCAGGCTTGTGCCGCCTCGCTCATTATGACCTTCGTGATGATGTACCAGACCTTCTTTATCCTGGCGCTACTCACGACCATCTTCGAGTACAAGCACATTCATTGCGCGCAAAAGTGGCGTTTGGTGACCAACCTGTTTACCTTCCCGATCTTTATGTTCAGCTATATCCCCATCACGGTGGCTGCTCTGTTCTTAAAGGTCGACTGGGTCCCGACGCAGCACGCCGTCAACGTTACCCTCGACGAGGTCATGCAAGGCGCCAAATAACCACCACTAAAACCACCACAAAGGGGACAGGCACCTTTGTGGTGGTTTTTGCGTTTGAGCAGCTGACCATGGAGGTGCACAATGTCCTACATCCCATTTTGGATTTGCATCTTTGCCGGTGCGGTGGTTGATGCCCGTGAGCGACGCTTTCCCAATGAGCTTGCCGGCGCGTGTGCCGTGGCGGCGTTAGCAGGCGTTTGGCTCGACAAAGGTGTTAATACGGCGCTTGACCACGCCGGTCTTGCGGTCATCGTCTACCTTGCCCTTGTGCTTACTGAGTCGCTCTGGCGGCACCTCCGTCAAGCCCCCGGCATCGGCATGGGGGACGTCAAGGCGCTCTTCGCGCTTTGCACGCTCGACCCTCTGGGCGGCATCGTGGCATTTGCCGTCGCGCTCCTGGCCCTGGCCCTCTCCTGCCTTTTCACAAAATCTCGCTCCCTGCCATTGCTGCCATTTTTGGTGCCGATATTTGCCATAATCGAGGTCGTGGGCTGCACATTGTAACCGATTGCGCATCCTTCTTAAGGAGCATGCCATGGCAACTAATCAAGAAACGGCCGTCATTAAGGCGCGCATGGACCGTATTCCCTCGGCGTTGTCTCCCGAGCTTGTCGAGCGCATTTCCGCCGATCGTGCTTCGGGCGCCGTCAGCCCGTATCGTTGCAACGACGACCAGGTCGTTCGTCGTATTGATCGCGCTGCCGACAAAGGCACGCTTATGCGTCCGGCCTTTATGCGCGATACCGAAAAGATTCTTCATCTTCCGGCGTACACGCGTTATGCAGGCAAAACGCAGGTCTTTAGCTTCCGTAGCAATGATGATCTGTCGCGCCGCGGTTTGCACGTGCAGCTTGTCTCGCGCATTGCGCGCGATATCGGTCGCGCCCTGGGGCTCAACTGTGATCTGATCGAGGCGATTGGCTTAGGCCACGACTTGGGACACACGCCTTTCGGCCATGCCGGTGAGCGCTTTCTCAACGATATCTATCACGAGCACACCGGGCGCTTCTTTTTCCATAACGTGCAGTCTGTCCGCGTGCTCGATGCGCTGTATGGCCGCAACGTGTCGCTCCAGACGCTCGACGGCGTGCTGTGCCATAACGGCGAGTACGAGCAACGCGTGTTTGAGCTCTCGGACATGGGTTCCTTTGACCAGTTCGATCAGACGGTTGAGGACTGTATTGCCAAGGGCTATAGCGCAATTGGGCATCTGCGTCCCATGACGCTCGAGGGCTGCGTCGTTCGCATCTCGGATATTCTTGCCTACGTCGGTCGTGACCGTCAGGATGCGATCGCGGCGGGCCTGCTTTCGCCAGACGCTTTTGATGATGGCCGGGGCGGTGCCTACAACAGTTGGATCCTCACGCATGCCTCCATCGATATCGTTGAGCACAGCTATGGTAAGCCGCGTATCGAGATGAGCGAGTACCTGTTTGAGGAAATCCGCCGAGCCAAGCGCGAGAACTACGAGAAGATCTATAGCAAGGGCGGTATCGAAGGCGATTCCGAGGTGGAGCTGCGCGAGGCGTTCGTAAAGCTCTACGACCGTTGCCTGCGGGATCTAAACAGTGGTGACGAGTTCTCTTACATCTTTAAGCATCACATTTCGCGCATTGAGCAGCAACTTTCCTACTACGATCGCACCTATGCCTGGCAGGACGACAAGGATCAAGCCGTGGTGGATTATATCGCGAGCATGACGGACGGCTATTTCTGCGAACTGACGAGCAAGCTGTTCCCTGGTCTGGAGTTTCCGAGCCGTACCTATATTAACGAACGGTAGTTCGTATTAATTCGGTATACTGTTCGTGGGAAACGTTTTTGATTGATACACGGGATGGCTATGGACGACCTTTTTTCTGCTTCGACGCGCGAGCGTTCCTTTCAGAATGCGCCGCTTGCGGTGCGCATGCGCCCCAATTCGCTCGACGAGTATGTGGGCCAGCAAAAGGCCGTCGGTAAGGGCTCATGGTTGCGTGCCGCGATCGAGCACGATGTGCTTTCGAGCGTGATACTGTACGGGCCGGCCGGTACGGGTAAGACGACGCTGGCCCACATTATCGCCAACCATACCAAGAGCGAGTTTGTCGAGGTCAGCGCCGTGACGGGCACCGTGAAGGACTTGCGCCGCGTGATCGACGAGGCCAAGACGCGTCTGAATACCTACGATCGCCGCACCATTCTGTTTATCGACGAGATTCACCGCTTCTCCAAGTCTCAGCAGGATGCCTTGCTGCATGCGGTTGAGAACCGTACCGTCATTATGATTGGCGCCACGACGGAGAATCCGTACTTCGAGGTCAACTCGGCACTGTTGTCGCGTGGGCGTGTGGTGGAGCTTGAGCATCTGAAGGATGAGGATATCGCCACGCTTATTGAACGTGCGCTTGAGGCACCGCAGGGCTTGAACGGTAAGTTCTCGGCCGATGAGGATACGGTCAAGACCATCTGCACGCTGGCAGCGGGTGACGCTCGCTCGGCGCTCACGACGCTCGAGCTTGCGAGCGAGATTGCCGTCACGCGTCCCGATACCGAGGGAACGCCAGCGCCTGCGGTGGGGGAGCGCTATCCCATCACCGTGGATGACGTGAAGATTGCCAACCCGCGTCGCGGCTTTACGTATGACAAAAACGGCGACATGCACTACGACATCATCAGTGCGTTCATCAAGTCCATGCGCGGTAGTGACCCCGATGCCACGATCTATTGGCTCGCGCGCATGATCGATGCTGGGGAGGATCCTAAGTTTATCGCTCGCCGCATTATGATTCACGCTTCTGAGGATGTTGGCAACGCCGACCCGCAGGCGCTTTTGGTGGCGCATGCCGCGTTTAAGTCTGCCGAGGTCATTGGCTATCCCGAGTGCCGCATTAACTTGGCTCAGGCTGCACTCTATGTGTGCTTGGCGCCAAAATCCAACGCGTGTGAGGCTTCGATCGATGCGGCGCTGGCCGATATCCATTCTAGTGGGCTTCGCGAGGTGCCGAGTTATCTGCGCGATCGCCATCGCCCGGGCAGCGATGAATACGGTGTGTATAAGTATCCACATGATTATCCCGAAGGCTGGGTCGATCAGCGCTATTTGCCCGAAGGCTTGGAACGCGGTGCATTTTGGCAGCCTGCCGGGCGCGGCTGGGAAGAGTGGCGCGTAGAGCAAAGCGAACGCGACCGCAGCGGGAATGCTCCGAAGTAGCTGCTGATAATTTTGTCCCACGTTGCTGCTCTTGGCATGTTCGGTCCCCTTTGGGGTACCATGAAAAGCGTCTGTATTTCGATTCTTCCGGGAGGCTTGTATGAGTCCCATTCAAATCGCCCTGCTGCTGCTCGCCGTTGCCGGTGTGTGGGCCATCGCTGAGCTCGCGCTTACCCTGCGCAAGACCCGCAATGTTGTCGACTCGCTCGATAAGACCGTGAACGACCTCAACAACACCATCGCCGAGGCTCAGCCTGTGGTGGCAAAGCTCGATGGCGCTGTCGATGAGCTTACGCCGGCGCTTGCCCAGATGGAGCCGCTGCTTAAGTCGAGCAAGACGGCAGTTGATGCCCTTACCTCCAATCTCGTAGAGGTCGAAGCCGTGGTTCGCGACATTTCCGAGGTTACGGGCAGCATGGCCGAGGCCAGCAATGCTGTGTCGAGCGTGACCGACTCTGCCGCCGGTGCTGTGCAGAAGCTCTTCAATAAGGTGAAGGCTCCTGCAGCCGACGCCGATCGCAAGCTCGCCGCTGCCGCTGCGGAGGCCGAGCAGCCTACCGAGCGCGTCCTAATTGGCGAGGACGAGGCCGCCGCGGGCGACGATGATGGTCAGAAGTCTGTATCCAAGCCGGCTCAGTATTACACCTATACGCCCGCCGAGACCTCTGAGGAGTCCTGCGATGAGTAGCGAAGCAACCTGCCCTATCACGCTGACCGTTGCCGGTGACCCTCGTCTCGCTCGCCTTGTGCGCATGACGGCAGCCAACGTTGGTGCCCTGTGCTCTATGTCTGTCGATCGCATCGAGGACATCCGCATGGCTGCTGAGGAGGCTTTCATCTTTGGTTGCACGGCTGTTGATTCCGACGATATCTCGATCAAATTCGATGTCGACGAATCGCACGTGGGCATGACCTTTACCTTTGGCGATCAGGCGACTGTCGATGAGGATGACCAGGCAGCGGTATATGCCGAGCTCATCCTCGCGAGCGTGTGCGATTCCTATGAAAAGACTGCGGCGCCCCTGACGCTTTCCCTCGACCTCAAGGCGGATATCTAATATGACCGAACGTTCCCGGAGCGGCAAGACCGCTTGGGACAAGGAGAAAACCCGCGAGCTGTTTCGTCGTTACAAGGAGACCGGTGATCCGGACGCCCGTGAGCAGCTCGTCATGTCCCATATGAACCTGGTAAGGTTTCTTGCCAACAAATTTAAGAATCGCGGCGAGCCGCTCGACGACCTCATGCAGGTCGGCTATCTGGGCTTGCTCAAGGCTATCGACCGTTTTGATCCCGAGCGCGGACTCGAGTTCACGACGTTTGCGACACCCACTATCCTGGGCGAGATTAAACGCCATTTTCGCGACAAGGGCTGGAGTGTGCGCGTACCGCGTCGTCTGCAGGAGCTCTCGGCCAAGGTCAACCAGGCTACTGACAAACTTACCAACGAGCTGCAGCGTTCGCCCAAGGTTGAGGAGATCGCTGAGTATCTAGATGTGACTGTCGATGAGGTCCTCGAGGCTATGGAATCGTCTTCGGCCTATACCTCGGTGCCCATCGAGGCTCCTGGTGCGTCCGATTCCGACGATGCCCCTTCGATTCTCGACCGTTACGCCGACGACGACAACGAGCTCGACTTTACCGATGACCGCCTAGTGATCGAGGAAGCCATCCGTGATTTCTCGCCGCGCGAGCGCGAGGTGATCGAGCTGCGCTTTGTGAAGGGCATGACCCAGATCGAGATCGCCAAGAAGCTGGGTATTTCTCAGGTGCAGGTTTCGCGTCTGCTGCGCCGCACGCTTAAGAAGATTCAGGACAAGATCGACCCCGACGGAGTGATGATTCGTTCATGAGTGAACACCCCCAACAAACCGATCGCGTGCTGCGCGACACCCGCATTCTGACGCTGCGCATTTGGGCTGTTGTCGGCTGCATTGTCATCGCCGCTGTCATCTTTAACCTTATGGGCATCCTGGCACCGGTTATTGAGTTTCTTGCCGTTGGCTCCATCATTGCTTTTGTGATGTCCCCGATCACCAACTGGCTCGAGCACCATGGCGTGAATCGCGGCATCGGTTCGCTTATCGCGCTTATTGTTGTTGTTGCCGTGCTCGTCGGTGTCGTTTGCATCTTGTCGCCGATTCTCTTTGGTCAGATCATGGAAGTCCTGAGCCGCCTGCCCGAGCAGCTTCGTGTTGCGGGTGGCGATCTCAATGAGATGATCTCGCATGCCAAGACGCTCAACAACACGCCGCTCAAGGAGTATTTGGACGATAATCTTTCGTCCCTGGTTACCGTGGCATCGAAGTATGTGTCTCAGATCGCTGCCGAGCTTGGCCGCGGTGTGTTCCCGCTCATCACCAATACGGCTTCGCAGTTGTTCGTTATCTTCCTTGGTCTGGTGCTTGCGTACTGGATGGCCTGCGACTACCCTCGCATGCACCACGAGATTTGCACCATCATCGGTCAGGAGAAGGAGACCTCGTACCGCTTTATGGTCGCCATCCTTTCTCGCTCTGTCGGCGGCTACATGCGCGGTATGGTCGTGACGTCCATCTGCGGTGGTTTCCTCGCCTTTATCGGTTTTATGATCATCGGCCATCCGTATGCGGCGCTCATGGCTATCTTTACCGGCATCATGCATTTGGTTCCGGTCGTCGGTCCTTGGGTGAGCGCAGCAATCGCCACGGTGCTCGGTTTCATGTTCAGCCCCATGTTGGCGTTATGGACGCTCATCGTGACGATGGTCGCGCAAAACGTCACCGATAACGTGATTTCGCCTAAGGTCATGCAGAGCTCGGTGCAGGTGCATCCCATCACGAGCCTCACGGCGCTCGTTATTGGCTCGGCACTCATGGGCCCCATCGGCATGATTATTGCCATCCCGCTTTGTGCGGCCCTCAAGGGCATCTTCGTGTACTACTTCGAGAATGAGACCGGCCGTCAGCTTGTGGCCTATGACGGCGCCGTGTTTAAGGGCACGCCGTACCGCGATGCCGATGGCAACCCGGTCGCCGCCTACGACGCGCTCGGTGAAGACACCTTCATCTACGAGTCCGAGCTCATCGGCAATGAGACTGCGCCCGAGGCCCAGGCGATGCCTAAGCCCGAGTTCGATAATCCCTGGATTAAGCTCTCTGGTCTGCAGCCCGATGCGACGGGTTTCTTCAAAAACCCCTTCGCCAAGGACGATGACTCCAACTCGGACGACACCAAAACTGGCATCGACGGCTCCATGGACGACTCGGATTCTAAATAGGTCCTATTAACGTTTCTTGAAGTTGTAAATGACAAGAAACGCGAGCAAAGCGATTGATAAGGGGCCGGCTACATAGAAAAAGAGAACGTCAATTGCGCGTAGAGTGTAATAAGCCTTATCGCCGGACATTACTGCATACAATACGTAGCCAAATGCTGGTTGGTTTGCGTACCAGCAGGAGAAGGCCAAGAGCGCTAAAAGTGCCAGTACCAGAAGTGCATTCAGGACAAATCGTTTACTTTTCATCGATCGCTCCTTCCGGGTGACTCTTATATGTAATTCTACAGCAGTCCTTTTTCAAAGGATCGCACAGTACTGAATAACGTGCACTTTCGCTGGAGGGTCGCTGTTTGGCGGCCCTCTTTTTTGCACTTGCGCGGTGGGATGGTAATATCGTTACGTTTGAACTGTTTCGATGTGAAACCGAGGAGATTCCCTCTATGAGTGCTGACTACCCGTCAATGACTACGGCCGAGATCCGCTCCAAGTTCCTCAACTTCTTTGAGGAGCGCGGTCTTAAGCTCTATCCTTCTTCGTCTCTTGTTCCCGACGATCCTTCGCTGCTGCTTGCCAACGCCGGCATGAACCAGTTTAAGGAGTACTACCAGGGCAAGAAGACCATGAAGGAGATCGGCGCTATCTCCTGCCAGAAGTGCGTCCGCACCAACGACATCGATTGCATCGGCGAGGACGGCCGTCACCTGTCGTTCTTCGAGATGCTCGGCGACTTCTCTTTTGGCGGCGTCTCCAAGCAGCAGGCCTGCGCTTGGGCCTTTGAGCTTATTACCAAGGAGTTCAAGCTGCCGCTCGACCGCCTGTACTTCACCGTCTTTACCGAGGACGACGAGACCCACGATGTGTGGCGCTCCCTGGGCGTTGCCGAGGACCACATCTCCCGCCTGGGCGAGGATGACAACTTCTGGGCCGCTGGCCCCACCGGCCCCTGCGGTCCGTGCTCCGAGATTTACTTTGACATGGGCGAGGAGGTCGGCTGCGGCAGCCCCGCCCGCCAGCCCGGCTGCGGCTGCGGCCGGCGATGAT
>CABPWH010000027.1 GCA_902461085.1 uncultured Collinsella sp.
GTTTCATTATACCACGGTGGCATCACCTATATGTCAATTCTGGTCTAACAGAGCCTTTGGTTAAGGCTCGAATCGAAGGTGAATGGTTTTCCGCGAAGTGAACGAGTAAATCTGGACCCCTGGAACATGCACACTTTTTTCGAACAAAACTGCAGGATTCTTAGACAAAAACCGCAGGAATTGAGTCCTTAAAAATGTCGATGCTACAGGGCACTGTTTTTACTCGTTCACTTCTCGGAAAAGAATTCACCTTCGATATACTGACGGTGTCTTTTTGGTTGCCAAGAACTAGACGGCCTGCTGTGAGGGGCGGTGGTGACGCTATGCCGCCTTGTTTCATTGAAAAAATAAGCGGGGTACCACCTAAGCTTTTTTAGCTGTCGATTACAGGTCGCGTACTCGATAAACCTTGGTGCTGACGGTGCAGCTGATTGCACATAGCGCGAGGGCCAGCACGGCAATTCCTGCGCACAGACAGCCCAGAACGGCGGGATCGGGATTTGCTCCGGCAATCGACATGAGCCAGTTGCTGATGGGGTTGGAGGAGCTCAGCGTGGCCATTGTGCCGCAACCAAGCAGGGCAAACAGGCCAACGGATAGGCGCAGCGCCTCCATGTGTCCAAATCGAAAGAACAGCGGCTGCGCCAAAAACACCATCATGAGGGAGATGAGCATCGATGCCGCCGAGGCCATTGCGGTCTCAAAGACGGCCTGTCCCGTCGAGGGGATGCCCGCGCTGTTGAAAAGCGGGATGGAGACGATGCTCAGAAGCGCGGCGGCGCAGGCCATGATGGCCGAGAAGACAACGATGCACAGGTAGCGTGCGCAGATGATGTCTTTGCGCGAGAAGGGCAACGTTGCTCGATAACGCTCCCAGCCGTTTTGGTTATCGTAGCCAGCTAGCGAGTTCATGATTATGATGGGCGACGTTGCGCTGACCGCACAGGCGCCGGCGCTCATGCCGGAATCGACATCCGACGCGTTGGCAAGGGTCAGCACGACAAACATGAACAGGCCGACGCCTGCAATGCTCGGGATAAGCGAGCGAGCGATGGCGAGCTCGGACATAAAGGCGCGTTTCATTTCGAAGCTCCTTTCAGCATGAGGCGAAGATAGTCATCAATGGTTGCCCGATCGCTGGGAATCTCGGGGAAGGCCTCGAGCGTTTCGCGACGGTTGGGCACGAGCACGTCCACGCTATAGGCGTGGTGGACGGCACGGGCGCCTTCGACGCAAGCCATAAGCTCGGCGGCCTGTGCTTGGGTGCAGTGGGCGATGCCGGCTCGGTCGGTAATGTCCTCGCGCGGCAGGTCAAAAATAATCGAGCCGTTATCGATGCAGATGACGCGGTCGGCGGCGCGATCGAGGTCGGACGTAATGTGGCTCGAGAGCAGCACGCTGTGCTGACCGTCGGCGACAAAGGCAAGCAGCTCATCGAGCAGTTCCTCGCGTGCCATGGGATCGAGGCCTGCGGTGGCTTCGTCCAAAACGAGCAGTTTGGCATTGTGACTGAGTGCACAGGCAAGCTGCAGTTTCATGCCCATGCCGCGGGAGAGGTCCTTGACTTTTGTCTTAGGATCGAGGCCAAATCGGTTGATGAATCCGGCGAACGTTTCGCGGTCCCACGTGGGGTACGCCGGGCCTACGAGCGACTCGATCTGGCCCACCTTGAGCGTGGAGGGGAAGGGGCACGTGTCCAGGACAAGACCGACGCGGGAGCGTAGATGGCGCTGCGTCTCATCGGGCGCGTCGGCGCCACAGCGCTGCCCAAATAGGTGCACCTCGCCGGCATCGAGCTTTATAAGCCCGAGGGCAGCTCGAATCGTCGTTGTTTTGCCAGCACCGTTGGCACCAACAAAGCCGACGATCTGACCTGGCTCCACAGCGAGTGTGACATCACGCAGCGAAAAACGGTCGCTTACACGGCGTGAGATGCCTTTGAGTTCTAAAAGGTTTTGCATGGTATAGCCTTTCTTGCAGATGGCTACTGCATGGTTTCGGGGGCTACCAGGTCGAGCATCTCGTGCAGCTTGTCGCGCGTGACGCCCAGGGTTTCGGCTTGGCTCGCCGCTTTCGCAAGTAGCTCTTCGATATGGCAGAGCTGGTTTTCGCGCAAGAGTTCTTGGTTGCCCTCGGCGACAAAGCAGCCCTTGCCCTGCACGGTGCAGATAAACCCGAGCTGCTCCAGGTCGGCGTAGGCGCGCTTGGTGGTGATGACGCTCACGCCAAGATCGCTCGCGAGTGCACGGATGCTGGGGAGTTTGGCTCCCGCAGCGAGCGTGCCCGAAAGGATTTGAGCTTTGACTTGCGAGGTTATCTGCTCGTAGATGGGCTTGTCGCTCGAATTGGATAGGATGATGTCCACAGCGGCTCCTTAGCTGACGGGCTACACGTGTATATAACCGGTAAGCACAGTATATATACACTATATACAGTTATGCAAGAGGCAAATATGGATTGTCCGCTCGTTCATTCATCTCAATCTGTAACATCTGGAACCGATTTGGACGGCTACCTGTTACAGATTGAGATTTTGCTGGCGGGCCCCACCTGTTTGTCTAAATCTGTAACAACTGGAGAAGATTTTGGCTGCTAGATGTTACAGATCGAGACATTGTCCAACCGTCTATCCTTATATCTCAATCTGTAACAGATGGACCCGTTTTGAGTGGCTAGATGTTACAGATTGAGATCTTTCTGGGACGCCCACCTGGTTGTCTAAATCTGTAACAGGTAGAGGTTCAAAAACCGTCTAGATGTTACAGATCGAGACAAACTGCTGCGGAGTGCCGCCATCGACTGCTACCCCAAGCTCCATCTGATGAATTTGTCCTGATAGGTGCCCTATGGCGGGATTTCGCGGCTACAATAGTGCGGTTACAACGACGTAATGCACTCAATGCAAGAAAGGATCCGCATGGCAAGCCTGTCGGATGAAATCTCGTCGCGCCGCACATTCGCGATTATCAGCCACCCGGACGCCGGTAAGACCACGCTTACCGAGAAGCTGCTGCTCTATACCGGCAGCATTCAGACCGCCGGCTCGGTCAAGGGCAAGAGCTCGGCCAAGCATGCCGTCTCGGACTGGATGGACATCGAGAAGGAGCGCGGTATTTCCGTTACCTCCTCGGTGCTGCAGTTCACCTACAACGGCGCCTGCGTCAACATCCTCGATACCCCCGGCCACCAGGACTTCTCGGAGGATACCTACCGTACCCTTATGGCCGCCGACGCCGCGGTCATGGTCATCGACGGCGCCAAGGGCGTCGAGGCCCAGACCAAAAAGCTCTTTAAGGTCTGCACGCTGCGTCACATTCCCATCTTCACCTTTGTGAACAAGCTCGACCACGAGGCTCGCGATCCGTTTGAGCTCATGGAAGAGATCGAGAACGTCCTGGGTATCAATACGTATCCCATGAACTGGCCGATCGGCAGCGGCCGCAACTTCCGCGGCGTGTTCGATCGTCAGACTCGTCGCGTTATCGCCTTTGAGGGCGACGGCCACGCCAACGCCACCAAAAAGGTCGCCGAGGTCGAGGCCGAGCTGGGCGACCCCGCCATGGATGAGCTCATCGGCGAGGAGAACCATAAGAACCTGATGGACGACATCGAGCTGCTCGATGGCGCCGGCGACGAGCTCGACTTGGATGCCGTGGCCTGCGGCAAGCTGAGCCCGGCGTTCTTTGGCTCGGCGCTCACCAACTTTGGCGTGGAGCCCTTCCTCAAGGAGTTCCTGCGTCTGGCCCCGACGCCGCGCGCCTACACCGACACGCTCACCAGCGAGCCTGTCGATCCCTGCCGCGACGACTTTAGCGGCTTTGTGTTTAAGATCCAGGCCAACATGGACAAGAACCACCGTGACCGCATCGCCTTTGTGCGCATTTGCTCGGGCAAGTTCGAGCGCGGCATGGATGCTTTCCACGTGCAGGGCAACCGCAAGCTCAAGCTTGCCACGGGCACGTCGATGATGGCCGATGACCGCGCCATCGTGGACGAGGCGTACGCGGGCGATATCGTGGGCCTGTTCGACCCGGGTATCTTTAGCATCGGCGACACCGTGTGCTCCGGCAAGCGCCACGTGCAGTATCCGCAGATCCCGACGTTTGCCCCCGAGATGTTCGCTCGCATTACGCAGGTCGACACGCTCAAGCGCAAGCAGTTCGTCAAGGGTATGGAGGAGCTTGCCCAAGAGGGTGCCATCCAGATCTTCCGCGAGCTGGGTGCCGGCATGGAGAGCGTCATCGTGGGCGTGGTCGGCGTGCTGCAGTTTGAGGTGCTCGAACGCCGTCTCAAGGCCGAGTACCGTGTTGAAGTTCGTCGCCAGCCGCTGCCCTATACGGACATCCGCTGGATCCAGAATGACCCCGACACTATTGATATCCCGGGCCTTTCGCTCACGCGCGACACGCTGCGCGTCGAGGACATGCGCGGCGGTAAGCTGTTGCTGTTCACGAGCCCGTGGAACGTGGATTGGGCAACCGATCACAACCCCGACCTTATCCTGTCGGAGTTTGGCAACGTAGCGTTTTAACGCATCGGCGCGGTGGCCCTGCGGGGCTGCCGCGCTGTTTGCTTGCCTGATGCCGTGTGAGCGGCTATCATACCCACCGTCGTCTCAAGACCGGGACGTCCGAGCAGTTCGGGTCCGATATCCTGCTCGTTAAACCTAAAACCAAAGGAGTACATAATGATCAAGAAGGTCATGGAGGACTACAAGGTCCTGTTGCGGAGCATTCCCGCGGCAACGGTTTCGCTGTTTTTCGTGAGCGTCATCATGATGAACCTGCTGGCCAACAAAGAGCTCATCAGCCTGCCGTATCTGGCGCTCGACTGTGGCTTTGTGGTGAGCTGGGTTTCTTTTTTGTGCCAGGACATGATCTGCAAGCGCTTCGGCGCCAAGGCATCCATCAAAATCTCTATCCTCGCGCTGCTGGTCAACCTGGCCGTGAGCCTGTGCTTTTGGGCATGCTCGCTCACGCCCGGCATGTGGGGCGCCTACTACGACACGGGCATGATCGAGGTCAACACTGCCCTTAACGCCACCATCGGCGGCACCTGGTACGTGGTGCTGGGCTCTTCGCTGGCAATGCTCGTTTCTGCCGTGGTTAACTCCACGCTCAACCAGTCGCTTGGCCGTATGCTCAAAAAGAATAACTTTGCGAGCTTTGCCTTCCGCTCCTATGTGTCCACGGGCGTTGGCCAGTTTATCGACAACCTGGTCTTTGCCATTGTGGTGAGTCACACGTTCTTTGGCTGGACCTGGGTGCAGGTTCTTATGTGTTCGCTGACCGGCGCTGTTGCCGAGCTACTGTGCGAGGTCTTCCTGAGCCCCGTGGGCTACAAGGTCGTGCGCGGCTGGGAGCGCGAGAATGTGGGTTCCGAGTACCTCGAGCGCCACGCAACCGCCTAAGGAGCAAGTATGCGGGTTTTGATCACGGGCGCTTCGGGCGGTATCGGAGCCGCGTGCGTGCAGCGCTTTTTGGACGAGGGCCACGAGGTCGTGGGCTTTGATCTGCTGCCGGCGGCGATCGAACACGAGCGCTACCGCCATCTGATCGTCGATGTCCGCAAGCCGGACTCGTTTCCAGGCGACCTTGAACCCCAGGTAATCGTGAATGTTGCCGGTACGCAGGATTCGGCGGACGACATCGCCTCCAACCTGCGTGGCACCATCAACGTGACCGAGCGCTACGCCTTTGTAGGGGAAGGGCTTGCCGCCAGGCCGGCGCCTGCTATCCAATCCGTGGTCAATGTGGGGTCGGCGAGCGGACATACGGGATCGGAGTTTCCCGCCTATGCCGCCAGCAAGGGCGGCGTTATCGCCTACACCAAGAACCTTGCAAACCGCCTGGCACCGCAGGCCATCGCCAACAGTGTGGACCCGGGCGGCGTTATCACGCCGCTCAACCGTTGCGTGATGGAAGACGAGCACCTGTGGAATCAGATTATGGAGCTCACGCCGCTTAAACGCTGGGCCACTGCCCAAGAGATCTCCGAGTGGATCTACTTTGTGGGCGTGACCAACCGGTTTATGACCGGGCAGAGTCTGCTCATTGACGGTGGCGAGGCCGGCCGCACACAATTTATTTGGCCCGAATAGGAAACGCGCCCGATGGAAAGCCGTCGGGCGCGTTTTTTGATGTATCGATTTTTAGCCGAGGCAGGTCCAGTTGACGGGGGTCGAGCCGTGCTGTTCGAGTAGTCGATTGGCAGCGGAGAAGGGGCGCGACCCCATAAAAGCTGGGAGTTCTGCCGTGGCACGGTTGGCCGAAAGCGGCGAGGGGTGTGTGGAGGCCAGACAGAACTTGTCGGTTGCCTTGCCCGCACCAGTTGCGACGAGCTTACCTTCGACCATCTGCTGGGCAAAGCGGCCCCATGCCAAAAAGACGACCGGTTGGGGCAGCTGGCAGCAGCGTTCGATAACGTAGTCGGTGAGCGTGCTCCAGCCCAGTTTGGCGTGCGAGTTGGCGGCATGCTCGCGCACGGTGAGCGTGGTGTTGAGGAGCAGGACGCCCTGCTGTGCCCATGGGGTTAGGTCTCCCGTGGCGGGAATGGGGTAGTCCAGATCGGCATTGAGTTCCTTGTAGATGTTGCGCAGGCTCGGCGGCAACTTGGTTTGCGTCGCGGGGACCGAGAACGACAGCCCCATGGCCTGGTTGGGCCCGTGATAGGGGTCCTGACCCAAGATGACAACCTTGACCTGGTCGGCCGGCGTGTAGGCGAGGGCATTGAGGATGTCGTCTTGTGCCGGGTAGATAGTCTGCTCGGCACGCAAAAGGGCGATGCGCTCGAGCAGTTGGTTCGTAGTGTCACGTACCGGCTGTGGCGCATCGCCCAACCAAGTTGCTATGTTGCGGTCGCGGGTTGCGGTGTCCATGGGGCTCCTTTATGGCAGATGCTCTGTTGGCATCTATTGTAAAGGCGCACCGGTTGCCTTTATGCCACGGCTGTATGAAGAGTGGGGTCTACGAGACGTGCTCGGGCGCTCCTGCCATGCGAGCCTGTTCATGTGCGCGGAGGCGCGGAAGCTCGACGGTTGCCACCATGACGCCGGTGAGGATGAGGGCGGCGCCAAAGAAGGCGATGGGGCTCAGAACCTCGCCGACCAGGAAGAACGAGAAGACAGCGGAGCAGACCGGCTCGAGCGAGAAGGCGAAGCTGGTGGTCTCGGCGGGTACGTGGGGCTGCACGAGCGTCTGGGTGATAAAGCCGTAGGCAGAGCAGATGAGTGCGAGCGCGACGACGACCACGATCTCGCTGGGCGTACTGGGAAGTGTGAAACCGCCAAAGGTGAATGCGGCGATGCCCGAGAACAAGCCACCAAAGCCCAGCTGCCAAACGCCCAGGGACAGCGGATCGACTTCTTCGACAAAGCGCTTGGCCACGATAATGTGGCTGGCATAGATAAAGGCCGAGAGCAGCATGATGAGCGCGCCCGGATTCAGGCTGGTGAAGTCGGTGCCCGAGAGCAGCAACATGCCGCAGGTGACGATGGCGGTGCCGATGAGCACTTTGCGCTCGGGGGCGCGGCGCAGCAGGGCGGCGTTGGCAAACGGCACGATCACGACCGTCAGGCTCTGCAAAAAGCCGGCAGTGGAGGCAGAGGTGAGGCTGGAGCCCAGGCACATGCAGGTGAGCTCGGTTGCCATGATGGCGCCGATGATGGCGGCGCGAACCATAAGGTCGCGGTTGATGCGGAACGCGCGCTTGTGGAAGAGCAGCAGGCAGACCACAAAGGCGATGATGCAGCGTAGCGCGACGATGCTCGTGGCGTTCATGCTGTCCATGCCGATCTTCATGAGAGGGTACGAAAAGCCCCATGCGACGGGAACGGAAAATGAGAGCGCGATTGCTTTTTTGCGATCCATGGGACTCCTTTTGTTACAGAACGGTTTCGTACAAAGGATTCTGCTCCCAGATGTGGATGTAGTAAAGCGAATGTATCTTCAGTATGATTAAGAAATGCTAAAGTAGGCGCGAAAAGCGCTGACAAAACGTTTTACGGCTGCATTGATGTGGAGGCACGATGACATCGCGGTATCAGATTGTTTGTATGGTGGTCGATCGCGGCAGTCTTAAGGGAGCGGCGGACGAGCTGGGCTATACGCAAAGTGCGGTGAGCCAGGCCGTCAAAGCGCTCGAGCGCGAGCTGGGTACCACGCTTATCGAGCGCGGAAAGCAGGGCGTTACGCTTACGCGCGACGGTAAACAATATCTGCCGTACCTGCGCCAGATCGTGACTGCCGAGGCCGAGCTCGAGGGCAAGCGCCAGGAGCTGCTGGGGCTTTCGTCGACCGATATTCGCATTGCGACGTTTACCAACGTGAGTCGAACCGTGTTGCCGCGCGTGATCCGCGACTTTGGGGCCCTGCATCCGGGCGTGCACTTTACCCTCAAGCAGGGCGATTACACGCGCAACGCCCAGTGGGTGCACGATGGCGTGGTTGACTTTTGCTTTACGGCACGCGGGTTTACCGCTGGTCTCGAGAAGCGCGTGGTCTATCACGACGAGTTGGTAGCATTATTGCCGGCCGCGCATCCACTGACGGCAAAGGAAAAGGTGACACTCGCCGACCTGGCGTCCGAGCCGTTTGTGCTGCTGGATGAGGGCGAACAGAGCCTGGTGCTCGATGCATTTGCTGCGCATGGCCTGTCGCCGCATGTGACGAGTGAGGTGACCGACGACTACACCATCATGGCGATGGTGGAGGAGGGCCTAGGCGTGAGCATGCTATATCGCCGTACCGTTGAGGGCATGCGAGCCGATATTCGCGTGCGGCCCATCGTGCACGCCCCCTCGCGCGACGTAGTGGCAGCCTGGCGCAGTTGGGACACCATGCCTATCGCCACGAGGCGCTTTATCGACTACATGAGCTCACATATTGTCAATTAATGACTGGCGTGGCGTTGAGTGCGGTGTTTAGCGGGCTGTCGCTTTGGCTTGGGTGGCGCGATAGGTGCGTGCCGGGTGGCAGAGTAGTACCGCCACGACCATAAAGAACGCCGTGGTGCCCAGGCTGATGGGGTAGACCATCATGATGTTCGCAAAGGTGCGGAAGTGCGGGAACACGCAGAACACCCAATAGAAGCGGATGCCGCAGACGCAGATCATGGTGATGAGGGCGGGCGTGAGCGAGATACCAAAGCCGCGCAGGTAGCCTGACATGTTTTCGTAGAACATGCTAAAGGCGTACGCCGGGAAGATCGAACACACGCGGATATAGCCGATCGAGACGATGTTGGGGTCGCTGTTGAACAGCGACAAGATCTCGCGTCCCAGGCCTACAATAACGATGATCGTGGTGAGTGCAACGATACCGCCTTCGACCAGGCAGACCTTAAACGTTTTGGTGCAGCGATCGATCTGGCGGGCACCGTGGTTTTGTCCCACAAAGGTGGTGCACGCCTGGCTAAAGCTGTTGAGCAGGTTGTAGCACACGTACTCCAGGCTCATGGCGGCGCTCGATGCCGCCATGACCTCGGTGCCCAGGCTGTTGATGGCAGACTGGATGATGATGTTGGCGACGGCAAACACGGCGCTTTGGATGCCGGCGGGCAGGCCGATTTTGACGATGCGCTTGAGAGCGACGGGGTCGATAGCCAGGTCGCGAAGGGTGACGCGGACGACGGAGTCGGTCTTGAGCAGGCGGATAAAGAGCGTGGCGGCACTGACAGTGTAGGCGATGGCGGTGGCGATGGCGACGCCCGCGACGCCCCAGTGGAGTACGGGGACAAAGATGAGATCCAGGCCAATGTTGAGGACGGTGGACACGGCAAGCGCCTGCAGCGGCATGCGGGTGATGCCGACGGAGCGGAAGATCGCGGCCTCAAAGTTGTAGAGCAAGATCGAGGGCATGCTCAGCAAAAAGACGCGCAGGTAGAGCGAAGCGAGCGGCATGGTCTCGGCAGGCACGTTGAGCGCAGCGAGCATGGGTTCGGCAAAGACCTCGCCCAGAGCGATGACGACAAAGCCCACGAGCGCCATTAAAATCGAGGTATGGACGGCGCGTTTGACCATGTTTTGGTCGTTGCGGCCGATAGCGTTGGCGATGACCACGTTGGAGCCAAGCGACATGCCAATAAACAGGTTGAGCATAAGACTGGTAAGCGGAACATTGGAGCCGACCGCCGCCATGGCGAGGGTTCCCTGGTCGCCCGAGAAGTTACCGATGATGACCGTGGCAATAAGGTTCGACAGCTGCTCCAGGATGCTCGTGGCGGCCACGGGGAAGGCGAACAAAGGAATATTGCGCCACAGCGAGCCGGTGGTCATGTCAATGTGCTTAGATACGGTGTCAGCCATGCGCTCTCAATCTCTAACATGCTATTTTGCGCTTATTTGCGCAGACGATGATACTCCTAATCGACTAGTCATGGGGGACGTTCTAAAACGATTAGTCATTCAAGAACATCTCCAATGACTAGGTGGGGAAGGCGTGCGACAATGGTGGGCGTTGTGTAGTCCGCGCTAAGGAGTTGCCATGTTGTTGTGTCCCGTTTGCCATGAGCCGCTGGTGGATGACGAACGCGGTGCTGTGTGCGCGGGCGGACACCGGTTTGACCGTGCGCGCGAGGGCTATCTATATCTGCTGCGCTCGTCCAAGAGCGGCGACTCCATGGGCGATCCCAAGTCGCAGGCACGCAGCCGTCGCGACTTTCTGAATCGCGGTTACTATGCGCCGTTGCGCGATGCGATGGTCGAGCTGGTGCGCAAGCAGGTGTCTGGGCGTGCCACGTCTACGAATGGCCCCATGACGCTGCTCGATATTTGCTGCGGCGAGGGCTATTACACGAGTGCCATGGGCGCGATGCCGGGCGTGGACGCTTATGGGTTCGATTTGGGCAAAGAGATGGTGCGCCTGGCCGCCAAGCGCGGCGATGCGACCTATTTCGTGGCCAACATGAAGGATATCCCCGTGGCCGATGGCTCCTTCGATATGGTGACCGAGCTCTTTGCCCCCTTTAACGAGCGCGAGTTTGCCCGCGTACTGGCGCCCGAGGGCTCGCTCTACACCGTGGTGCCGGGCGCCCGTCATCTGTTTGGGCTCAAGGAGGTACTCTACGACACGCCGTACCTTAACGATGAGAAGCTGCCGCAGACCACCGAGCTCGAGTTGGTCGGAACGCAGCGGGTATCTGCGAATATTACGCTTCAGACCCAGGCCGATATCGAGGCGGTGTTCCAGATGACGCCGTACTACTACCGCACGCGCCCTGCCGACAAAGAGCGCCTGGCAAACCTGGACACGCTTCAAACCGATATCGACTTCATCATCGCCGAGTACCGCCACTAACCTACCAAAAAGGGACAGATTTATTTTGGTAGGTTTTGTCTGGGCAAACGTAAAGGGCCGACCGCGGAGATGCGCGATCGGCCCTTTTTAGCTGCTTGATGGCAGAGGCTATGGGAGACAGGTGCCTACAGGCGGTCCTTGTTTTCGGCCTTAACGGCGTGTGCCTGCTGAACAAAGAACAGGTCGTACACCACGATGACAAAGGCGCCATAGTTGATGGCGTCGCCGCCAAACGCGGGAAGCGTGAGCACGGCCTGCGCAATCGTGGCGATTGCAGCGACGATGCCGAGCTTAAACGCGCCGTCCACCTGCGAAGGCTTGTTGGCGCCCTTGATACCGGCGACGCCTGCGGCAAGGTCGACGAGACCCTTGGCGATAAGCACGACCGCTGCGAGCGTGGCGTACGAACCGTACGTGGAATCGAGACCGCCCGTGGCGATACCGACGCCGGCGGTGACGAGGCTGGCGATGCCCAAAACAAAGTAGATGAGAGCAAGGATTTTGAGAGTCTTGCGAGTGAAGCTCATGGCTGGTCCTTTCGATACGAGTACGCCAACTTGGCGCACCCAATGTACTGCACATATGGTGAAGCACATTGTAGTTCAACGCGGCGATGCATGTGCCTGAAAGCGCTTTGAGCCCGCGCAGCCCAACCCCAACCTTTCAAAAAGGAAAGCTGGACGTAAGCCAAATCGATGGCAGCTCATGTGCGGCGCTGCGATGATGGGGCCATGGTAAGAGCTGGACCGAAGGAGAAGCCATGATGTACGGAGCAGGGCAAGTGCGTGAGCCGCGGTCGTTGGGAAGGCGCATGAGTGATTCCGTGATCGCTGCCGTGTGCACGGGATTGATGGCGGTGCTTTGCATTGGGATGCTGTGGGCCATGTCGCATGTGGGACAATAGCGGACGGTTGGGTGTCGTCATGAACGGCGCCCACGTATTCGTTTTGCTTGCTAAGGAGTACCCATGGGCGTCGTCGATCCCTTTTCTGTTGCTCGGGCCGCGGGGCTTGAGCTGACCGGGAAGTCCAAGGGCCTCACACTCACCGACGGTACGATGGAGCTGCGCGCCGATTTCACCCGCATGCATCCGCGGCTCAAGCAGGGCCGTCTGCAGCAAGAGCTGCTGGTAAAGGCTGCGCGCGCAAAAGGCGTCGAGCGCCCATGGGCGATTGACGCTACGGCAGGCTTTGGCGAGGATTCGCTGCTGCTGGCGGCCGCGGGCTTTACCGTCGATCTGTATGAGCAGGATTGCGTGATCGCGGCGCTCCTCAAGGATGCCTTGGATCGCGCGGCAGATGATCCGGCGCTTGCGACAGCCGTGGCGCGCATGCGCTTACATGCGGGCGAGGACAGTATTGCCGGCCTTCGCCATACAGCTGAGCTGATCGGGCAGAGCGAGCTCGCGGCTCCCGACGTGGTGTATCTGGACCCCATGTTTCCCGAGCGTACTAAAAGTGCGGCGGTCAAAAAGAAGTTCCAGCTCCTACATCATCTGGAACAGCCGTGCGCCGATGAGGAGACGCTGGTCGAAGCTGCGCTTGCGGTGCATCCGCGCAAGGTGGTTATCAAGCGACCGGTGAAAGGGCCGCTGCTTGCCGGCGTTAAGCCGAGCTATCAACTTGCGGGCAAGGCAGTTCGTTACGATGTTTTAGTGCCGCCGCGCCCGTAACTTGCGTGCGATTACCGGCGCTTCGCTAGCGCCGTGCCGATGCGGCGTCTATTTCCATGGGTGCGACGTCAGGTGCCATCCACCGCAGTATTCGCATTTGTAGCAGGCCAAACCACGCCGCCCGCGGTTTTCGCAGTCGGCCATAACTGCCTCGGCCTCGGCGCGCGTGTCGTAACGGTTTTTGCGCTCGCACGACTTGTAGCGCCAAGCCTCATCGCGCTTGGCGTCCAAGGCGTCGCGACGCTCGTCCTCGCGCGCAAACAGGTCGCTCATATCGCCGCCGGTGGCAGCGCCCAAAAACTCGCTTTTGGCCTTTGACCAGGCGGCTCGCTTTTTGCTTCCCATCTGCATCGCGCCCCTCTCCAAACGTTGGTATCATTGCTCAATCAAAGTGATACCAATAAACGTGAGGTCGCCGCGTGATGATCAGAAAAACCCTCGATACCGACATTCCCGCCGTCATGGCTATCTATGACGCGGCCCGCGCCTTTATGCGCGCGCATGGCAACGCCACGCAGTGGCCCGAGGGCACGCCTTCTGCCGAGCAGCTGGCTGCGGATATCGCTGCCGGTGGCAGCTATGTGTGCGAAGTCGATGGCCGCGTGGTGGCGACGTTTGCCTTTTTACCGGGCCCGGACGGGTGCTATGACGTAATTGAGGATGGTCAATGGCGCAGCGACACTCCGTACGCCGTGCTGCACCGTGTGGCGTCCGATGGCGCCGTACACGGTATCGCGGCTGCGATGTTTGCCTTTGCCAAAGAGCGTGCCGATCACCTGCGTATCGACACGCATCAGGACAACCTGCCCATGCAGGGTGCCATCATAAAGGCCGGCTTTGAGCGCGCTGGTATCGTCTATGTGTCCGACGGCACGGCGCGTGTCGCGTTCGATTGGCTGCGCGAGGCGTAAAAGCTGGGCCTCACGGCAACAATTCACTCGAACGGCAAATGGCCCAAACGGGGCAAATTTAGTTGATTGCGGCGCCTGGGGTGCTTGCCGTGTGGTTGATAATGCTGCGCCTACGCGACTACTCCTTGGGCAGCTCACTTCCGCAGTGACAGCACTTGGTCGCGCCCTCGTGCACCTCTTCCAGGCAATAGGGGCAGACGGGCGCCGGCACGGCTTCCTCAGCGGTGGTGCCGGCCAGCTTATCGCCAATCTCCTGCGCCTTGTTAAACGCCTTGACGATGGCAAAGACGATGGCAGCGACAATTAAAAAGTTGATGCACGCGCCAATGAACGCTCCAAAGTCGATATTGGTTCCCGGCACCACCAGCCCCGAGATCTCGGTGGCGCTGCCGCCGGCAATCACGGAGATAAGCGGGTTGATGATGTTGTCGGTAAGCGAGGTCACGATGGCAGTGAATGCGCCGCCGATAATCACGCCGACGGCCATGTCTATCACGTTGCCGCGATTAATGAATTCCTTGAACTCGTTGAGCAATGCCTTCATGGTGGCTCCTCGCTGTTGTGAGACTCGCGTTGCTACCGTCCCAGATGACCCCGGGCAGACAAAAAGGGGAGGTGCCGGCTTTCGCAAGGCGCGAACCTACGAAAATCGCCGCGCGGCAACGCAGGGCGATGAGCTCGGTCGGGGGATAGGGCCCGCTTCGCCCGCCGGCCCGTAAATTGTATCATCCAGTGTGGAACGAGGACGCCCGTTGCCGCGTGCGATGGGCTTGTAATAAGAGGAGAACCATGTCGAAGCAGGCAGTCGTTGGAATCTTGGCGCATGTCGATGCCGGCAAGACCACGTTGGCCGAGGCCATGCTGTTCAACGCGGGTCGTATTCGCAAGCGCGGCCGCGTGGACGATGGCGATTCGCATCTGGACACTAACGCGATCGAGCGTGAGCGCGGCATTACGATCTTCTCGTCGCAGGCCGTGCTCGACCATGGCGATACCCACGTCATGCTCGTGGATGCACCGGGGCATGTCGATTTTTCTGCCGAGGCGGAGCGCACATTGCGCGCGCTCGACTATGCGATTTTGGTTGTGGGTGCCAACGATGGCGTGCAAGGGCACACCGAAACCCTGTGGCGCCTGCTTGCGCGCTATGACATTCCGACGTTCATCTATATCAACAAAATCGATTTGGAGAATCCCGGCCGCGATGTTTTGCTGGCACAGCTTGGGCAGCGTCTTTCCGAAGGCTGCCTGGATGCCAACGAACTGTTGGCGGGCGGTGCCGTTCAGGAGGACGCTGCTGCGTTGGACGAGGCGGCGCTCGAGGAGTTTCTTGAAGCGGGTGAGCTTTCCGTCGCAACGCTGTCGCGCATGGTTGCCGAGCGCAAGCTCTTTCCCTGCTTTGCCGGCTCGGCGCTCAAGGACCAGGGCGTGGACGAGCTGCTGGATGGTATATGCGCGCTGATGCGTGAACAGGCGTGGCTCCCGGAGTTTGCCGCGCGCGTCTATCGTGTCAGCCGCGGGGATCGCGGCGAGCGCTTGGCATGGGTTAAGGTGACCGGCGGCACGCTGCATGCCAAGCAGATGATTGCCGGACGTTCCGGTGCCGAGGCATGGGAGCAGAAGGTCGATCAGGTACGCATCTATAACGGCGAGAAGTATGAGCTTGCCCAAGAAGTTGCTGCTGGCGGTATTTGCGCCGTGACGGGTCTTGCGCACGTTCGCCCGGGTGATGCCCTGGGTGCGGAGCCCGCGGGCGACGCACCTGCCATTGCGCCGGTTCTCACCTATACGGTGCTGCCGAACGAGCACGATGTCCATACGGTGTTCCAAGCGCTGGTTGAGCTTGCCGACGAGGACCCCATGCTCGGCGTAAGCTGGAACACGCATCTTGAACAAATACATCTGCAGCTCATGGGAGCGGTGCAGCTCGAGGTCGTACAGCGCGTGCTTGCCGATCGTTTTGGCTTTACGGTCGAGTTTGAGCCCGGCGGCATTCTCTATAAGGAGACTATTTCGCAGCCGGTCGAGGGCGTGGGCCACTTTGAGCCACTGCGCCACTATGCCGAGGTGCATCTGCGTCTGGAGCCGTTGCCGGCGGGCTCGGGCGTGCAGTTTGGCACTGTGACCTCGACCGACGAGCTCGATCTTAACTGGCAGCGTTTGGCACTCACCAACGCCATGGAGCGCGATCACCTGGGCGTGCTGACCGGCTCGCCCATCACCGATGTGCGCATTACGCTCACGGGCGGTCGTGCGCATGCCAAGCACACCGAGGGCGGCGATTTTCGTCAGGCAACGTACCGCGCGATTCGCCAGGGCTTGATGCAGGCGCGTGAGGCCGGCGCGGCGGTGCTGTTGGAGCCGTGGTATCGCTTTGAGCTCGAGGTACCGGGGGAGTGCGTGGGTCGGGCGCTCTCGGATGCCACGCGCATGGGTGCCGAGTACGAGCAACCGACGATGGCGGGAGACCGGGCGAAGCTTGTGGGTCGCGTGCCGGCATCTGAGGTGCAGGATTACGCGCTGGAGGTGGCCGCCTATACGAGTGGTCGTGGGCATCTGTACCTAGAGTTCGCCGGCTATGCGGCTTGCCATGATGCCGAGCGCGTAATCGAGACTGCCGCCTATGAGCCCGAGGCCGATCTGCCCAACACGCCCGATTCGGTCTTTTGCTCTCACGGCGCCGGCTACACGGTCAAATGGTACGACGTACCCGCCGCGGCGCACGTAAAGGTCGATCCCGCCACCTTTCGCCCCTGGCGGGCAGCAGATGCCGAGTTTTTCGGCCACATGTGACAAAGGGACAGTTCCTTTGTCGTATGCTATTGGTGTAACTTGGTATAAGTTGGTATAACTATTGCCAGGGTTTGCCAATCCGAGGAGGCCGACATGAATCCAAATCCCTTTAAGCCCACGGCTGGCAAGCGGCCTCCGATACTCATCGGTCGCGAGTCGGTCATCGAAGATTTCGAGGAAGGGCTCGATAACGGCGCCGGTGCCCCCGGAAGGCTCATGCTCATTACGGGAAACCGCGGCTGTGGCAAAACGGTTCTCTTGCGGGAGCTGCAGCGTTTAGCTAGCGAGCGCGGATGGGCGGTTGTCTCCGATTCCGCCTCGCTTGGCCTATGCGACCGCCTGGCCGATGCGCTTCGCTCGAATAGGTCAGTTGTGACGTCAATGGAGTTCGGGCCGTCATTTGGCCGGATGTCGGTCGAGGCGGCGCGAGCAAAGGGCGAGACGTTGCGCGGGCTGGTCAACGAGCGCCTCAAGAGGCTCGGTCCAGGCCAGGGCATACTGTTTGCGATTGACGAGGCGCAATCGGCGTCTATCGAGGAACTGGCGGCTCTTGCCGTTCTCTATCAGCAGGTGCTTGGAGACCAGGATGCCACGGGCTTGTCCGATAGCGACCAGCGCGGTCTTGCGCTGGTGTTCGCCGGCTTACCCAGTATAGTTGACGATCTGCTCGAAGAGCCGAGCGTGACGTTTTTGCGGCGTGCCCAGCAGCGTACGTTGGGGGCGATATCTTTGCCCAAGGTGCGCGATTCGTATATTCAGACGGTCAAAGACGCTGGTCTTTACGTTGACGCGGAGACGGCGGACCTTGCGGCGCGCAAGAGCATGGGGCATCCCTATATGGTTCAGCTGGTGGGATATTACATGTGGCGGTCTGCTGTCCGGCGTGGCTCGCAGGTCATCAAAAGGCGCGATGTTGAGGCTGGGCACGCGGATGCCGTCTCCGAGTTCTACGAAGCGGTTGACGCGCCCCTGTATTACGGGCTGCGCAGTCCACAGCGCCTTTTTATCGAGGCTATGGCGGTTGACGAGAACAAGCCGACGCGCATGGCGGATATCATTGAGCGTTGTGATCGTACCCAGAGCTGGGCGAGTAAATATCGCGCAAGCCTGATTCGCGAGCGCGTCATCGAGGCTGCCGGATACGGCCTCGTCCGATTTGCCGTGCCCATGCTGGGCGAGTATATCTGCGACCGCATTTTATGGCATGAGTAGGGTGATAAAGGTGACGGAACAGAAGATGAGCCCGCAGTCAATCGAGGTACGTGGCGCGCGCGTCCATAACCTCAAGGACATCGATATCGACATTCCGCTGGGAAAGCTCGTGGGTATTGCCGGCGTATCGGGTTCGGGCAAGAGCTCGCTGGCGCTGGGGGTTCTTTATGCCGAGGGCTCGCGTCGCTACTTGGAGGCGCTCAGCACCTATACTCGACGTCGCCTGACGCAGGCCGAGCACGCCCAGGTGGATGAGGTATTGCACGTACCGGCGGCGCTCGCGCTACACCAGCGTCCGAGCGTGCCGGGTGTGCGTTCCACCTTTGGCACCATGACCGAGCTCAACAATAGCCTGCGTCTGCTCTTTAGCCGTTGTGCCCATCACGTGTGCCCGCACTGCGGGGCGCGCGTGGAGCCGAGCCTTAACGTGGCTGCGGGCCTATCGCTCGCGTGCCCTGCATGCGGCCGCGAGTTCTACGCGCCGAGCGCCGAGGATTTGGCTTTCAATAGCGGCGGTGCATGCCCCACCTGTGGCGGCACCGGTGTCATGCGCGAGGTGGACGAGGCGAGCTTGGTGCCCGACGAGTCAAAGACTATCAACGAAGGCGCGGTGCTTCCCTGGGGCACGCTCATGTGGGATCTGATGAAGCAGGTAGCAGGCGAGATGGGCGTACGCACCGACGTGCCGTTTAACCAGCTCACGCCTCAAGAGCGCGACATCGTGTTCCATGGTCCGGCGGTTAAGAAGCACATTCTCTACGTTCCCAAAAACGGCGTGGGCGCCACGCCGCTCGATTTCACCTATTACAACGCCGTCTATACCGTCGAGAATGCGCTCGCCAAGGTCAAGGATGATAAGGGCTTAAAACGCGTCGCGCGCTTTTTGCGTGAGGGAGCATGCCGCGATTGCGGCGGCACGCGTCTCTCCGAGACTGCGCGCCAGCCCCAGGTGCGCGGTATCAATCTGGCGCAGGCCGCGGCCATGACGCTGGGCGAGGCGATTGAGTGGATGCGCGGGGTGCCCGCATCCTTGCCGCCCGAGATGCGGCCCATGGCGACGGATATCTGCGATTCGTTTTTGAGCGTGGCCCGTCGTCTGGTCGACCTGGGTCTCGATTACCTTTCACTCGACCGCGCTGGCGCCACGCTCTCCACGGGTGAGCGCCAGCGCGTGCAGCTTGCCCGCGTGGTGCGCAACCGGTCGACGGGTGTGCTTTATGTGCTGGACGAGCCTTCGATCGGCTTGCATCCTGCCAATGTCGACGGCTTGGTGGGCGTGATGCGCGATCTGGTGGATGACGGCAACACCGTGGTTGTCGTCGACCACGACACGCGCGTACTGGCGGAAGCCGACTATCTGGTCGAGATGGGCCCCGTTGCCGGAGCAGGCGGCGGCAATGTGATCGCCGCTGGTACGGTAGACGAGGTCGAGCAATCGCAGGGCAGCCGTATCGCGTCGTTTTTGCGCGCAGAGCCCAAGCGTTTGCGCCCACAGGTGACTGACGACGAAATGTTCGATCAGGGCCATATCCGCATGTCGACCGATACCATCCATACCGTCAAGCCGCTCGAAGTTGATATCCCGCGCGGCCGCTTGGTTGCGGTTACGGGTGTTTCGGGTTCGGGTAAGACGACGTTGGTACTCGAGACGCTCATTCCGGCGCTTAAGGCGCAGGCAGCTGGTGAGCGCCTGCCGGGACACGTGCGTTGGGTTGATGCCGAAGGTATTGCCCGCGCAAACCTGATTGACGCTACGCCCATCGGCGCCAACGTGCGCTCGACGGTGGCGACCTATGCCGACATCCATGATGAGCTGCGCCGCGCCTTCGCCCGTACGCCCGAGGCAAAGGCAGCCGGTTACAAGGCGGGTGCCTTTAGCTACAACACCGGCGCCTTGCGCTGCCCTACGTGCGATGGCACGGGCTCGATATCGCTCGACGTGCAGTTTTTGCCCGACGTCGAGATCGTCTGTCCGGCATGTCGCGGTTCTCGTTATGCAGACACGGCTTCGCGTATCCATCGCGAGGGCAAGGACGGGAGTCTGCTTACGTTGCCGCAGCTCATGGACATGAGTGTGGACGAGGCCCTCGACGCCACGGTGGGACTCAAGAAGGTTCAGACGCGCTTACAGACCTTGCACGACCTGGGCCTGGGTTATCTCACGCTCGGTGAGCCCACGCCGGCGCTCTCGGGCGGCGAGGCACAACGCCTTAAGCTCGCGAGCGAGATGGGCCGCGTGCAGGACGATGCCGTATTTGTGTTCGACGAGCCCACGATCGGCCTGCATCCGCTCGATGTCCAAGTGTTGCTGAGTGTGTTCGACGGCCTCGTTGCCAAGGGCGCCACTGTTATCGTGATCGAACACGATCTCGACCTTATCCGCAACGCCGATTACGTGATCGACATGGGCCCAGGCGGTGGCGACGCGGGCGGGCAAATCGTCTGCGCCGGTACGCCGGGTGACATCGCGGCCTGCCCCGCAAGCATCACCGGTCGCTATCTATAGACAATGAGGCAAAGGGACAGCCTCTTTGCCTCATTGATGCCTATTTCACGCATTGAGCCGCGAGATAGTCGCGGAAGAATGGCAATTCAAATGCGACGAGCCCTCGTCCTCGTTCCCCGATGATGCCGGCATCTATCATGCGGCGTCGGTAGCGGGAGACCTGCTGCGGCGAACGCTTAAGGCGCTCGACAAGGTCGGCGGTGGTGGACTCTTCCTCGTCATCGAGCATGGCGATGAGGAATCGCTTGTCCTCTGCAGTGAGTTCCCGATAGGTTGCCGCGAGGATTCGGTCGTCCATCTCGTCGCGCGCGATTTTGATTCCCAGGTCAAAGTCGCGCGACGAGATTTCCTTCGAATCGCTTGTGAGATCCCAGGCACGGTAGCCTACGAGTTGCAATAGGAAGGGAAAACCAGAGATCGAGCGAACGGCTCTATCGATTCCCTCGGCATCTGCCAGGCGATCGTTTTCCTGGATCGTGCGAATCAAGGCCTCGCGTACGTCATAGTCGGCAATGCGACCCAGATGATATTGTTGGGCGCGGCGAAGGAACGAGACCGTCTTGTGGTTCAACAACGTCGAGACGTTGTTGGGAAGTCCCGCCATGAGCAGGGCGACGCGTTTCCCATCGGTCACAAAGTGCTGATACGTCGCTGCGAGCTGAATCATCTCGTCGAGTGTCGGGTCCACCTCGTCAACCGTGACGAGCAGACCGGTACCGGCCCCGTTGAGCTGGTCGATGATATCGCTCATGCGATAACGCCAGGTTGAGGCATCGTGAACGCGATTGACCTCAATGCTGCCGAGCGGTGCAATTCCAAGCCCAGTGACTTCGAAGTTGTTAGACGGGTCGATGAGATGGCCTGCAGCACGTTTCGCCCCGAACTCGATTTCCTCAAGCATTCCCGAGAGCGCGGTCGTCTTTACGGCTATCCAGCCGTGGGATTCCGCCCTTGTCGCGAGCGACGACATGAGAGCGGTTTTACCGGTTCCGCGCGCGCCTGAGAAGATCGAAGTCAATTCCGGACGCCTGCGCTGGCTCAAGAAGGCACGGTCCAAATCCCGAATAATCTGTTGTCTGCCAGCGAGATGGGCAGGAACCTCACCAAAACTGGGGGTAAACGGGTTCTCGAGATATTCCACAAGGCTCTCCTTTCGC
The DNA here is from genome assembly GCA_902461085.1 of uncultured Collinsella sp. Classification (GTDB taxonomy): domain Bacteria; phylum Actinomycetota; class Coriobacteriia; order Coriobacteriales; family Coriobacteriaceae; genus Collinsella. Next base: position 21,546 of record CABPWH010000027.1, read on the forward strand.
ACCGCCGTTTAACTTTATTTTATTCTAGTTAATTCTAATTAAAAGCAATGGTTCGTTATTTAGAGCATCAATGAGGCAAAGGGACAGTCCCTTTGCCTCATTGATGCCAAAACCAGCTTGTCAAGAGCTAGAGGGTTTAAAAATCTGCCATTTCTACCCCGTCCCCTAATGGCAGGTTTGTTACATTCCCGGAAAGCCTGTTTGGCGTAGGGCCTCGTAGAGGACGATGGCGGCGCTGTTGGAGAGGTTGAGTGCGCTGATGCGGTAGTCGTCCGGATTGATGAAGTTGCCGCAGATGTCCTGTTGAAGAATGGCCTCGTGGCTGTTCTCGGTATGCCCCAGCGATTCCTCGTGAGCTTCCCAAGCCTCGGCGTTATCGAGTGAGTCGCAATCGCGCAGCATCGGGATGCGCTCGCAGCGCTCGGGCGCCGCGGCAAGCAGTGGCTCGGGAATGCCCGAGCTCTCGCTGCCAAAGACCAAGTAGTCGCCGTCGCGGTAGGTGCTTTGCGCATAGGTGCGGCGTGACTTTTTGGTCAACAGATGTAGGTGCTCGTCGGCAGGGGAGAGGCCGTTGCGCGCAAGGAAATCCTCCCAGCCGGCATAGGTCGTCACGTCCAAGTTTTGCCAGTAGCCCAGGCCGGCGCGACGTACCGTTTTGTCGTCGAGCGAAAAGCCCAGCGGCTCCACCAGATGCAGGCGGGCGCCGGTGACCACGCAGGTACGGCCGATATTGCCCGTATTGGCGGGAATCTCGGGCGCATACAGCACAATGTTGAACATGAATCTCCTTGGCTCAGAACGAAAAACCACCACGAAGGGGGCAGACACCTTCGTGGTGGTTTGGCGGTTACGTAGGCGGACAAATGCCCGCTTGGATAAACCTAGGCGCGGTGCCAGTCGGTCAGGCAGGCATCGAGGGAGGCGATGAGCGCGTCCTTGTCCATGTGACGGCCGATGATGCACAGGCTCGTCATGCGGTCGCCCGTCTCGTCGTCCCAAATCTGCATGATCTCGGGGTTCTCGTCGATGATCTTCTGCTTCTCGCCCTCGGGCGCCGAGTCAACGAACAAGCCGTTCTCCATCAGGCGCATCTGGTGGCCGGCCTGCTCAAACATGTAACACATGTCCGGATCGCCGGTCTGCCACAGCGGGCCCTTGACGCGAATGACCTCGTCGGGCCACTCCTGCTCAACAAAATCGGTGAACTTCTGCAGGTCAAACGGCTTGCGGCGCGAGTACACAAAGGTCTCGATGTTGTACTCGAGCACCTCGGGGTCGTCGTGCTCCTCGGGATGCTCCATGGCCTCGATCCAGGCGGCGGAGTTGTAGGCGCGCATAAAGTCGAAGCGGTCGGTGTCGAGCAGCTCCTCCATGGGGACCTCGCCGTTTTGGGCCTCGACGATCACGGCGTCTTTCTGCAGGCTGCGCACGATGGCCTTGAGCTCGGCGATCTGTTCGGGCGTCACGGTATCGGTCTTGTTGAGGATCAGCGTGGAGCAGAACTCGATCTGCTGGATGAGCAGGCTCTCGATGTCGTCCTCGTCGATATCCTCAGCCAGCAGGTCGCGGCCGCCGTTGAACTCGTCGTACATGCGGGCGCAGTCGACCACGGCCACGATGTTGTCGAGCGCGAGCTTGGGCTCGCCGCCCACCTTGGCCTCGTCGCAGAAGCTCGAGATGGTGTAGGCGATGGGGATGGGCTCGCAAATGCCCGAGGCCTCGATGATGATGTAGTCGAAGTTGCCAGAATCGGCGATGCCCTGCAGCTGGTTGGCAAGGTCGTCCGAAAGCGTGCAGCAGATGCAGCCGTTGGTGAGCGGGATGAGGTCATCGGTCTCGGAAAGGCCGCCGTCGGCGATAAGGCTGGCGTCGACGTTGATCTCGCCGATGTCGTTGACGATCACGGCGGCGCGGATGCCGCCGTCGTTAGCGAGGATGTGGTTGAGCAGCGTGGTCTTGCCGGCACCGAGGTATCCGGTAAGCATGATGATCTTCACGGGTTTGTTGGGCATGTGCCCTCCTTTGTTAGACATGGCTTACAGTTGAATCTTATGCCAAACGCCTGCTCTTATACCCACGCGCCGGCAAATAACACAAGCTACTCCCAGGCTCCCCATACATCGGGGCAATAACCGACGGTGGCCTTCTTGCCGTTGCGCACGATGGGCTCGGCTAGAACCTGCTGGTTCTCGAGCAGCTTGTCGAAGCGCTGGCTAGGGGTGAGGTGCTGGATGAGCGCGAGCGTCTCCTCGTCCTTGGCTTTGGGGTTGAGCAGCTTGTCGATGCCGCCGACCGCCTGCATCACGCTCGTGAGCTCGCCCTTGCTCATCTCCTTTTCCTTAAGGTCGATAAACTGCACCTTAATGCGGCGCTCCTTAAAATAACGCTGCGCCTTCTTGGTGTCGAAAGACTTTTTGGTGCCAAAAATCTGGATATTCATGTTCCGCCGTTCTACCTGATGAAGTTGGTGCGCTCGCGATCGGCTTCGGGGGCTTCGATGCCGGCGGCCTGTCCTGCTTCGATACAATGCAGAAGCCAGGCCATGTTCTTGCCGATGTTTCGCATGGTGGCCAGGCCCTCGGCGTCCTGGGTGGCCTCGCCCGGCATGGCACCAAAGACGTTGTTCCAGTACGTGGAGGCTACCACGGGCATCTGGTTGATAGTGAAGTACTTGTTGAGCACGTCGAAGGTAGTCGACGTGCCGCCGCGACGGGCGACGGCGACTGCTGCGCCCGGCTTGTGTGCAAAGGCCTTGCTGCCAGCATAAAACGCGCGATCGAGTGCCGAAAGGATACGGCCGCTGGGGTGCGCATAGTAGACGGGTGAACCAAAGACAAAGCCGTCCGACTGCTCGGCGGCGGCGATCAGTTCGTTGACCGCATCGTCATCAAACGTGCAACGGCAATCGAGCTTGCCACACTGGCCGCAGCCGATGCAGTCGCGAATGGGCTTGGCGCCCAGCTGAAATACCTCGCTATCGATGCCTTCGGCTTTAAGCTGCTCTGCAATCTCGGCGAGCGCCCGGGCGGTGTTTCCGTTTGCCTTGGGACTGCCGTTGACCAAAAGAACCTTCATCACAAACTCCCTCTGCTATCGGTGAATTCTGCTGAGAATTATCTCACGTTGTGTGCGATGACGTTGGCATGGTGCGGGCGATGTTTATCCCGTAACGTTCTTCCTTGATTCTCAACTTTATCCGAACACTTCCCGCATTCATCCGTACATGTGCGGA
>CABPWH010000028.1 GCA_902461085.1 uncultured Collinsella sp.
CTTCGCCGAGCGGGCGGGGCCGGCGGGTCGGCGGCGGCGGGACGGTAGACGTCGCACGCGGCGAGCAGCGGCGAGCGGCCCTGCTTCTTGAGCAGGTAGGCCAGCTTTACGGCCGCCGTGGTCTTACCGGAGCCCTGCAGGCCCACGAGCATGATGACATTGGGAATGCGGTTGCTAAAGACGAGCTTGCTCTCGGTTGAGCCGAGCATCTCGGTAAGCTCGTCGAGCACGATCTTGACGACGTTTTGCGCCGGCGACAGCGACTCCATGACCTCGGCGGTCATGCAGCGCTCCTTGGTCTTGGCAACGAACTCCTTGACGACCTTAAAGTTAACGTCGGCCTCGAGTAGCGCCATGCGAATATCGCGCATAGCCGAAGTAATATCGGCCTCGGTCAGCTTACCCTTACCGCGCAGGCGGTCAAATGTATCGTTGAGGCGATCGCTCAGGGAATCAAACACTAGTCACTCCTTAGTTGGACTCGCCCACCAGGGCGCGGCAGAAATCTTTGGCGTTAAACTCCTGCAGGTCATCGACCTGCTCGCCCACGCCGATGCGCAGGATCGGGAGCTTGAGCTTCTCGGCCACGGCCATGGCGATACCACCCTTAGCCGTGCCGTCGAGCTTAGTCATGATAATACCGTCCAGGCCCAGCGCCTCGTTAAACTCGAGAGCCTGGTTCAGACCGTTCTGACCCGTAGCGGCATCGATCACAAGCACGACCGAGACAGGCATGGGACCGGCGGCCATATTGGCGGCGCGCTTACGGGTCACATTGACCACCTTGGCGAGCTCGCGCATGAGCTCGGGACTCGTGTGCAGACGACCGGCGGTATCGATGAGCACCAGGTCGCTGCCGCGCTTATCGGCCTCGTCGAGCACGTCATAGCACACGCTCGCAGGATCGGAGCCGCGGTCACGCTTGATAACCGGTACGCCGGCACGCTGGCCCCACACATCGAGCTGCTCGATGGCGGCGGCGCGGAAGGTGTCGGCCGAACCGATCACCACGTTCTTGCCGCGGGCGGCCATGGCGCTCGCAATCTTGCCGACCGTGGTGGTCTTGCCGGCGCCGTTGATGCCGACAAACAGCACGCAGCTCGGCGTATCGGAAAACGGGTCGCGCTCGATGGGCACAAAGTGCTGCTCAAGCTGCTCGGCCAGAGCGCGGCGAAGCTGCGGAGCGGTCTTGAGGTTCTTCTTGGCCGCGGCATCGCGCAGGTCATCGGAGACCTTGATAGCGACCTCGGCGCCCATGTCACCCATTACGAGGGTGTCCTCCAGGTCCTCCCAAAAATCCTCGTCGACCTCGCCGCCAAAGTAGAAGACCTCGTTGAGGGCCTCGCGGCTGCGCTCAAGTCCGCGCGAGAGAGCATCGAAGAATCCCATTATGCATTCACGACCTTTCCGGTTTCGCGATCGAGTTTTTGCGAGACGACGCGACTGACGCCGTCGGCTTGCATCGAGACGCCATAGAGGACGTCAGCGTCCTCCATAGTACGGCGCTGATGCGAGATAACCAAGAGCTGCGTATCGGAACGCAACACATCGAGCGCGCCGATGAGCTTGGACAGGTTGGCGTCATCGAGCGCCGCCTCGACCTCGTCCAGCACATAGAACGGCACCGTGCGCGTGCGATACACAGCAAAGAGCAGGGCGAGCGCCGTCAGGCTCTTCTCGCCGCCCGACATGAGCATCATCTTGGTGATGCGCTTGCCGCGCGGCTGCGCCACGACCTCGATACCCGTCTCGGCAGGATGCTCGGGATCGGTCATCTCCAGATGAGCCTGGCCGCCCGGGAAGAGCATAGCGAAGATCTTGCGGAAGTTCGCGTCGACCTTCTCAAACGTCACCAGGAAGGCCTTCCGCATCTTGCGATCAATGGCCACCGTGATCTTGGTGAGCGCCTTGCGCGCGCTCTCCAGATCGGCCAGCTGCTCCTCGATGTAGTCGGCACGGCGCTTGAGCTGCTCGTACTCCTCCATGGCAACTTGGTTAACGGGACCAAGGTTGTTGATCTGGCGCACAAGCTGGTTGAGTTCGCGCTCGGCGGCATCGCGGTCCGTGGGCGCCGGAAGCATGAGCGCTTTCTCGAGCACCGTCGTGCCATCGGCGGTAATGGCCTTAATGGCGGCCTCTACCTGCACCTCGAGCTTGCCACGCGCGACCTTGAACTCGTTTTGCGTGGCAGAGGCGGTATCGACTCGCTCCTTAGCGCGGGCAACCTCTGCCTTGGCATCCTCGATGGTCTTCTTGAGCGAAGCGGAGTCCGCCTCCTCCAGAGAGGCCTGGTCACGCAGGCGCGCTGCCCAATCCGACGCGCGTTCCAACAGGGCAGAATAGCGTTCGTGCATGGGATCGACGCGCAGGCGCAGCAGCTCGAGCGAGCGCGAAGCCTGGCGTGTTCCGCGGATACGACGGTCGATGCCCTCAAGACGATGCTCCAGGTCGGGCACACGGCCCTTCAGCGAACGCAGGCGCTCGCTCGTCTGAGCCAGGCGCACCTTGGCATCGGCGAGCTTGCCGGCTGCCTCGGAATCGTCACGGCGAACGCGATCGAGCTCATCGTTGGCCTCGGCAATCTGGAGACCCAAGTCGCTTGCCTGTGCACGTGCCTCGTCACGCGAACGGGTGAGCTCGTCAACGCGCGGGCGCGCGGCACGAACGGCCTCGGCAGCCTGCTCGCGGCGCTTGGAGATGCGCACGCGCTCGACCTCGGCATTGTTGGCGCTTTGCTCCAGGCGGCCGATCTCGGAGAGCAGCGAGCGGCGCTCGCCCTCAAGACGGGCGATCTCACCGGCGGCATCGCCCTCGGCGGCACGGGCCTCCTCGACGGCAGCGTTGGCCTCGACGACCTGATCCGACACATGCTCAAACACAGCGGCCAAATCGGGCTCAAGCCCCTCCAGCTCGCGAATGCGACGCTTACGCTCCAGAGCACCCGACGCCTCGCCGGCATCGAGGCCCACACGCACCAGGCCGCCGCAGGCGACGCGGGCGCCATCGGAGGTCACGTAAGTCACGCCGTCAACGACCGGCGCCGACAGCGCGGCAGAAAGATCGTCCACGACGTAATAGCCGCCGAGCAGCGCCTCGACGACGGGTCCGTAGCCTGCGCGCACGGACAGACGATCAACCAGACGGGTACCGGCAGCGCCCTCGGCGGCAGCAGAGCCACTCACGCCGCGCGCCACCAGCAGCGCCTCACCCGAGGCCTTCTTCTGGTCCAGAGCGGAACGACCGGCACGCTCAAGCGCGGACGTATCGTCGAACAGCAGCGCATCGATATCGCCGGCAAGTAGTTGCTCCACCAGGCCCTCAAGCTCGCGCGGGGCCTCGAGCACGTCGCCCAGACGACCCAAGACATCGTCGCCCAGCGCACCCACCAGACGGCTCACGAGCGGCGAGCTGTCGGCCATGCGGGCATCGAGTTTCTTTTGGCTGGAAAGCTCCGAGCGCACCTCGGACAACTTGTTGCGCGCCTCGCTCTCGCGGGCACGCAGGTCCTTCAGGGCTGCACGGGCGACCTCGGTGGCCTCACGCGCATCGGCCTGGGCCTGGCGCGCTTCCTCAAGAGCGCCCTCAAGCTCCTCGGCGCGGTCGCGACGGCTCTCGAGCGATGCCGTGACCTCCTCGAGCTGCTCGTCAATCTGCTCCAGGCGCGAGGAATACATGTTGTCCTCGACCTCGGCATTGCTCAAGGAATCCTTCACCTTGGCGAGCTCGAGCGCGGCGTTATCGGCCACGCGCTGCACATCGCGTTGCTCTCGCGTAAGCTGCGAAATCTGATTGTCGAGCGCCACGCCCCGCTCGTGGAGCTCAGCGGCGGCAGGACCAGCGGCGTCAACGTCCTCCTGGGCTTGCATATGCGCACCGGTCACTTCCTCAAGCTGCGCACGCGCGTCCTCGAGCTCCTCGACCACGCGACGACGCTGATGCTCGGAGCTCGAAATCTGACCGCGCATGTCAGACAGGCGCGACACCATGTTGTGGCCCTTTTCCTCGAGCAGGCGCATGTCGGAGTTAATGCGGCCGACCACATCTTGCATATGACGGCGTTGCTCGCCCAGGTCGCCCACAAACAGGCCCTTTTCCTCAAGCATAACCTGGAGCTTCTCGAGCTCGCGCTCCTTTTCGCTCATGCGGTACTGCGCAAGCTCCAGCTCGGCAGCACCTTCCTTGGAGCGGCTCTCCAGGTCGTTCCACTGCGACTGCAGCGAACGAAGCTCATCGACAGCCAGCATCTGCGTAAGCTCGTTCGCGCGCGAGGACAGCTCTTTGTACTTGCGCGCGCGATCGACCTGACGCTCCAACGGTCGCAGCTGACGGGCGATTTCCTTATTGATGTCGCGGGCACGCGTCAGGTGCTCGTCCATCGACTTAATTTTTTTGAGTGCACGCTCCTTGCGACGCTTGTGCTTGGAGATGCCGGCGGCCTCCTCGATAAGGGCGCGGCGCTCCTCGGGGCGACTCTGCAAAATGGCGTCGAGCTTGCCCTGGCTGATGATGGAATGCGTATCCTTGCCCAGGCCCGAATCGTGCAGGATGTCCTGAATGTCCATCAGACGGCACGGACTCGAGTTGATGAGGTACTCGCTTTCGCCCGAGCGATACATACGACGGGTGATGGCGACCTCGTCAAAGTCGACGGGCAGCATATGGTCCGAGTTATCGAGCACCAGCGTGACCTCGGCGACACCCACCGGCTTGCGCGCCGACGAGCCCGAAAAGATAACGTCCTCCATGGCCTGGCCGCGCAGCTGCTTGGCGCTCTGCTCGCCCAGGACCCAAAGAATCGAGTCGGAGATGTTCGATTTTCCCGAGCCATTGGGGCCGACGATGACGGTCAGGCCCGGCTCAAATGACATATGGGCGCGGTCGGCAAACGACTTGAACCCTTTGAGCGTGAGGGACTTGAGATACACGGTTCCTCGCTTAAACAGGCTTCTTGTTGAGAATCACGCCGTTGGTGGTGTAGCCCATGCGGTCGAGCGCCTCGAGCGCAGCGGCTCCCTCGGCCTCCTTCTTGGAGGAACCGGTACCGCGGCCCTGGCGAATACCGTCGATGAGCACCACAGCGGTAAAGGTGGGCGCATGCGCGGGGCCCTCGGAGCCGACCAGCTTATACGCGGGAGGCTCGTGGCCGTCCGCCTGCACGCACTCCTGCAAGAACGACTTGGGGTTCGCGGGGTGCTCGGCACGCTCGGAGGCCAGGTGCGGCTTAAGCGTACGGTGGATAAACTCCGCCGCAGCATCCCAACCGGCATCCAGATACAGCGCGCCCACGAGCGACTCATAGACGTTCTCGAGCGCCGAGTGCAGGCCGCGGGCGCCGGTACCGGTCTCGGAGGCGCCAAAGATGATGATGTCGTCGATACCCAGCTCGTGCGACACCTCGGACAGCGTGGCGCCCGAGACAAGGGAGACCTTCAGACGCGTGAGCTTGCCCTCGTCAAACTCCGGATAGGACTCAAAGAGCGAACGGGCCACGACGGCACCCAAAATGGAATCGCCCAAAAACTCAAGGCGCTCATAGCTGGCAGAGACCGGCTGACCTTCGACGGCCGAGGGATGCGTGAGCGCCGCGCGCAGCAGCACCTTATTATTGAACTCATGGCCCAGGATCTCCTGGGCGCGCGTGAGTCGTTCAGACAAAGCCAAGACTTAGGCCTCCTTGGCGTTTTCGATCGCGTCGACGGCGTCGGCGACAGAGTTGAGCGACAGCAGGGTCTCGTCATCGATTTCGAGGTCGAACTCGTCCTCGATGGCCGTCACCAGCTGCAGACGCTCGAGCGAATCGGCATCAAGATCGTCAAAAGTGGTCTCGTCGCTAATGTCGGCGACATCGACACCCAGCACGTCAGCGGCGACTTCGGCGATCTTATCGAAGATTTCGGAGCGATCCATAGCGCTTCCTCTCGTATGTCATGGAACACAACACAACACGGCAATCGGAGCCGCGTTGCAATACGGCTCCGATTCTACCCCACACGGTACAGGTTGAGCCACGTAACGGGGCTCTTACAAAACGATACCGTCCATGGAATTGGCAACGTCCTGGACAAGCCCGGCACGTACGGCCTGGGCCGCGGCAAGCGTACCGTTCTTGACGGCCTCGACCGACGTGGCACCGTGGCCGATCAACACGACACCGCGCAGGCCCAGCAGGATCGCGCCACCCTTGGCGTCGCCCGAAAGCTTGGCTTTGATCTCGCGCATCTGCTTTTTGATGAGAAGTGCGGCGATCTTGGTGCCGAGCGAGGACATAAAGGCGCCCTTGAGCTCCTGAAGCAAAAACTTGGCAGCACCCTCGGTGGCCTTGAGCGCAATGTTGCCCGACATGCCGTCGGCGACCACGACGTCAAAATTGCCCGACGTAAGATCGGTACCCTCGCAGTTGCCCACAAAGCCGGGAACCGCGGCCTTCATGGCCGGGAAGCACGACTTGGTAAAGTTGGAGCCCTTCTCGTCCTCGGTGCCGTTGGCAAGCAGGCCCACGCGAGGATGCTCGATGCCCAAAACCACACGGGCATAGGCAGCGCCCATCTGGGCGAAGCGCACCATGTCGTCCACCGTAACATCGGGATTGGCGCCCATATCGCACAGCACCGTCAGGCCGCCGGCACGATTGGGCAGTGCGTTGGTAAGGCACGGACGGACCGGCTGCTTCTTGCCCTCTGCCAAATACCTAAACGGCGTAACGTAGGCCGTGGCGGCAGCGGTCATGGCACCGGTCGAGCCGGCCGAGAAAAACGCGTCCGCATTGCCCTTCTTAATGGCACGGCATGCAAGCACAATCGAAGACTTGCGCTTGGTCATCACGGCGCGGATGGGATCGTCCTCCATGCTGATGACGTCGGGGGCCTCCAAAGCCTCTACGCGGGCATGCGCCGCGGCAAAGGGGTTGACGATTTCGGCGGGACCGACGGCCAAGACCTCGATCTCGGGATCTGCCGCAAGCGCAGCCTCGATACCGTCGAGGACAACCTGGGGCTTCTCGTCTCCGCCCACAACGTCTACACAAACGCGAACGTTACTCATTTCATATACTCCTTATACAAAAATGGCCGACTCATTGAGCCGGCCATTGTGGTTCCAGTCGGAACGGCATCGCATCCAGAGTATACAGTTACTCGGTAACGATAACCTCGCGGTCCTTGTAGAAACCGCAGCTGGGGCACACGTGATGCGGGAGCTTAACAGCGCCGCAACGGGGGCACGTGGACTGAGCCGCAGCCGAGATCTTCATGTTGGCGGAACGACGGGTATGGGTGCGGATACGACCCTGCTTTTGTTTAGGTACGGGCATAGTGACCTTCCTTATGAACTATCCAGTGTGGCGATTACGCGCAAGTAGCGATACTACCACAGTTTTACTCGTCAAGCTTGAGATTCTTCAATGCTGCAAATGGATTTTCCGTGGCAGCGGCCCATTCGGCCTCCGCCTTGGCGGCGCAATCGCATTGATCGACGTTGAGATTGATGCCGCAGGTGGGGCAAAGGCCGCGGCAATCGGGCTTGCACAGGACAACGAACGGCGTGTCCATGACGACCGCGTCGTTGATGGGCTCACCCAGATCGACGATGCGATCCTCGCCCAGCAACTCGTAGCCGTCTTCGTAAGCCTCGGGGTCCTCGGGCTCATCAAAGAGGTAGAACTCCTCGATCTCGCCCGCGATATCAAACGAGGCGGGCTCCAGGCAGCGGTCGCACTCCCCGGTGGCGTGCGCGCGGACCATGCCAGAGAGAAGAACGCCGGTACCGGCGTTGGTAAAGACCACGTCGTAGGAAATGCCGTCCTGCAGCTGGTACTCTTTCTCGCCCACCATGTAGGTGGCGACATCGACCTTGCCGGTCAGCGGATATGAGTCTCCGGGAAACTCGAGCTGCTCGGAAAGATCGACGGTTACGCTCGGGAACTCAGCCATTACCACTGACCGTTCTGCTGGGCGGCACCCTCGTTGAGCTGCTGACGGCAACGGGTGACGGTGCCGGTCAGGCTCTTAAGGTTCTCCTCGAGGTGCGTAAAGACCTGCTCGGCGTAATCCTCGGCGGCATAGCGCGTCTCGCGCTCGTACTGCTGGGCACGGTCGCGGATGTCGTCGGCCTGCTGCTGGGCTAAGCGGACGATCTCCTGCTCACCGGCAATGGTGAGCGCCTGCTGTTGAGCATCGGCAATGATGGAATCGGCCTGAGCGGCGGCAGAAGCCATAAGCTCCTCACGCTCTTTGAGGATACGGCGGGACTTCTGCCACTCCTCGGGATAGCTCATGCGGATCTCATCGAGGATGTTAAAGAAGACGTCGGCGTCGATAACCTTCATCTGGGCGTTCTTGCCGAACGGCGTCTTAGCCTCTTCGATGAGCCCCTCGAGCTCGTCGACAAGACTCACGATCCTGTCGCCAGGAAAATTCTCGCCCGGCATCCGGTCTCCTTTCATAGGTAACATATCATCGTGTTAGTTTACCACATGCCACCAGGCAATAAAAAACGTCACGAAAAGCGATGTTTGAGCGCTTCGACCACGTTGGGCGGCACAAACGTCGACACGTCGCTGCCAAGCGAAGCGATCTGGCGCACCACCGAACTCGAGATGTAGCCGTACTGCGGAGCACTCATGACGAAGATGGACTCCAACTCGCTATCAAGGCGATAGTTGAGGTCGGCCTGCTGCAGCTCATACTCAAAGTCAGTCATGGCGCGCAGGCCCTTAACAACGGCACCTGCCCCCTGTTCACGTGCAAAGTCGACCAGCAGGCCGGTGAAAGGCAGTACCTCGATCCCGTCCAAATCGCCGAGGGCCTCGCGGGCCAGCGCCACGCGCTCGTCGAGCATAAAGGTGGTACCCACGCCGTTTTTGCCCTGCGATTCGGCCACGGCGACGATCACGCTGGGAAAGATGCGGCGAGCACGGCGGATCACATCGATATGGCCAAACGTGATGGGATCGAAAGTGCCCGGGACGATCACGCGATTGATGGTGTCACTCATGAGCATCCTCCTGAAACGTCGTGGCATCGTTGTTGTCAGCATCGGTGCCGGCGCTATCGCCCTCACCGTCGTCATCGCCGACCCAACGAAGCAGGTCGACCGAGGTAATGCCGTAGCGCTTCTCACGTACAGTCTCAAAGCCTGCCGGATGCGCGCCCGCATCGGCGGCGGCATGCTCAAACAGGGCGTAAGCGCCAGACGCAAGCATACTCTGCTGAGCCAGGTCCTGCAGCAGCTCCTCGACCGGCTCGGCACCAAAAGCATAGGGCGGGTCGAGCAGGACCAGATCAAAGGGGCCGCCCGGCACACGACCGCGCGAGGCACTCGCCAGCATGTCGCCCGTGACCACGCGCCAACGCGCGCGGTCACGGCAGAGCGACTCGATATTCTTGGTAATGAGCCGCGCGGCGTTGCGATCGATCTCGAACGTGGTGAGCGAGCGGGCACCACGCGAAAGCATCTCGATTCCCAGGGCGCCGGAGCCTCCAAAGGCGTCCAGCACGCAGACCTCGTCCAAATCGAAGTCGAACGCCGACATGACCATGGACGCGCATGCCTCGCGCACGCGATCGGTCGTGGGACGGGTGACATCGCGCCCGCGCGGCTCTTCGATCTTGCGGCCGCGCCATTCACCACCGATGATTCTCATCCTCCGCTGACCTCCTTAAAGACATGTCGATAGCGCGTGGCGACCGCATCGCGCAAGGGGCGCGTCGCCACGGAGTCAAGGTTGCAAGCATACCGCAAGAGCTCGACCGCGTCCAAATGAGCCCATTCGATAAGGTCCTCGTCGGCGTCCAGGTCCACAAAGCGCAGGGTCACGCCGCCGTGCTGGCGATAACCCAGGATCTCGCCCTCGTGGCGCAGACGCAGGTCCATCTGGGCGAGCGTAAAGCCGTCCGAGGTCTTCTCGAGCGACTGGAGGCGGTCTTGTGCCGCCGAGGCGCCGCCATTGCCCTTGGAGTGCGTCATGACCAGGCAGGTGCCCGACACGCTGCCGCGGCCCACGCGACCGCGCAACTGGTGCAGGGCCGCCAAGCCAAAGCGCTCACCGTTCTCGATGACCATGACGGTGGCGTTGGGCACGTCGACGCCCACCTCGACCACCGTGGTCGAGACAAGCACGTCGATCTTGCCGCGCTTGAAGGCATCGATCACGCGGTCCTTCTCCCCCGCCGGCATGCGGCCGTGAAGGCGCTCGATGGTAAGTCCCGGCAACGCCAGGCGCAGTCGGTCGAGCTCGGTTGCCGTATCGTGGAGCGGCACGGGCACGGTCACGCGGCCCTCGTCGTCGCGGGCAATACCAGGCACGTCTTCCAGCTCATCGACCGAGTCACTCGGCTCCACGAACGGGCAAATCACGTAGGCCTGCTGATCCTTTTCATGCGCCTCGCGAATGGCGCCGTAGGCCAGGTCGCGGCTCGACTCGGTGAGCACGCGCGTCGTGACGCCCGCCCCCGGAACAGGCCGATGGCGGATGATGCTCGTGTCCAGGTCGCCGTAGACCGAGAGCGCCAGCGTACGCGGGATGGGCGTCGCCGTCATGACGAGCAGGTCCGCACCAGGGCCTTTGGCACGCAGGACATTGCGCTGGCCCACACCAAAGCGGTGCTGCTCGTCGATGACGACAAGCGAAAGATGCTTAAACGCCACGTCATCCGAAAGGACCGCGTGAGTGCCAAAGAGGACGTCGAGCTCGCCCGATTCCAACTGCGCATGGATCCGCTCGCGCTCGGCCGCCGGCGTGGCGCCCGTCAGGAGCGCCCAGGACATGCCAGCCTGCGAGAGCAAGGGGCCGGTCTTATCGGCATATTGGCGCGCCAGCACGCCCGTAGGCGCCATAACGCAGGACTGAGTACCCGAATCGGCCGAGACAGCCAGCGCGCAGGCGGCGACGGCCGTCTTGCCGGTACCGACGTCGCCCAGCAGCAGGCGATTCATCACGCGCCCGCCATCGCACATGTCGTGCAGGATGTCTTGGAATGCGGCCTCCTGCTCGTCGCTCAGCGAAAACGGCAGGGCCTGCCTAAGCGCGGCCAAGTGCTCACCCGCGGCGTGAGCGTAGGGAACCACCTCGACCAAGCCGCCATCGTTGCGCAGGCGAAGCGCGAGCTGCAAGCAGAGACACTCCTCGTAGGCAAGACGCCGCCGCGCGATGTCGCGCTCGGCCATGCTCGAGGGAAAGTGGATCGAGCGCAACGCGCGGGCATTGCTCATCAGACGGCGCTTGACGCGCAAGCGTGCGGGAATCGGATCGAAGGGATTGCCGACGACCTCGAGCGCGCCGCTTACGATGCGGCGCATCCACGCCTGGCTCACGCCATCGCTCACATAGTGGACCGGCAGAATGGTGCCCGCGGCACGCCCCTCCTCGAGCTTTTCGAAATGCGGAGAGGCCATCTGCTTAAAGCCGTAGGCAAACTCGACCTTACCCATCACGGCCAGGCGGTCGCCCTGCTTAAACTGCTGGGCAATCCAGGGCTGACGGAAAAAGGCGACCTGCAGCACGCCCGTCTCGTCCACCAGCGAGACCTCGGTCACCTGCATACGCGGGCGGGGCTGTTTTTGGACGATACGGTCGACCGTGGCGACAATCGTGCACACGGTACCGATGGGCGCCATCTCGATGGACCAGGAGCGCGTAAAGTCCAGGTATCGATGAGGGATATGGAGAAGGAGGTCCCCCACCGTCCGAATTCCCAGACGGCGAAGGGCCTCCTCACGTTTACCCGAAACATATTTGAGTCGCGCGATATCCTCGTCGAGCGCATTGCTCTGGGCAAAGCGCTCCGAGACGCGCGGCACGGAGCACAGCTCGGACATGGGCAGTTGCCTACTCGATCGAGAAGATCACAGGATAGAGCGGCTGCTCGCCACGATGGGCATCAATCTCCAGGTCGGGTTGAGCCTCCTCGATGGCGTCGACGATCTCCTGGAAGGCCTCATCGGACAACTCCTCGCCGGCCAGAATCGTCAGCGCGTCGCCCTCCTCTTCCTCCTGCATGCGGTTGATGCAGTCGAGCGTGACCTGCTTCACGTCGGAGCCGACCACGTCGATGGAGCCGGCGATGATACCCATGACGTCACCGGAGTGAATCGGAGAGCCGTCGGAGGCGCTGGAATCACGCACGGCGCGGGTGACCTCGCCATCGCGAACTTCGCTGATGGCGTCGACCATGGCGGCAACAGCATCCTCGAGCTCGGAATCGGGCAGGACCGCGAACAGTGCGGAGAACGCCTGCGGGACGGTCTTGGTGGGAACGACGGCGACCTTCTTGTCGGTGCAGGCAGAAGCGGCAGCCTCGGCAGCCATACGGATGTTGCCGTTATTGGGCAGGATGACGACCGAGGTCGCGTTGACCTGGTCCACCGCACCCAGCAGGTCGGCGGTCGAGGGGTTCATGGTCTGGCCACCCGAGACGATCACGTCAACGCCGAGGGACTTGAGGATGTCGGCCTCGCCGGAACCGGCGGCAACGGCGACAAAGCCCAGCGCCTTGGCGGGTTCGGCAGCCTTCTCCTGGTCCTCGTGAATCTTGGCGGTACGGTCGTGGGCCTCCATCTCCATGTTGTGGATAAAGACCTCGTAGATTTGACCGAGCTGCAGCATGTGCTCGAGCACCAGGTTAGGGGTGTTGGAGTGCACGTGGATCTTGTAATCGGGGTAGGCACCCACGAGCAGCTCGCAGTCGCCCATGGAGCCCAGGAACTTAAGGCACTCGTCCTCGTCAAAGGGAGCGTCGGCCTTAAAGAGGAACTCGTTGCAGTAGCGGAACTCCGAGCCCTCCCAGTCGTCGTTGGCCTCGATCTCAACGCGACCAAGGGCCGCGTCGCGGGCAGAGGCGGCGGAATCAAACGTGGCGGAGAAATCCTCGACAACGGTGCTGCGGCCAAGAGCGGCGGCAACAAAGTTCTCCAAGAAGATGGCAAATCCAAAGGCGCCGGAGTCGACCACGCCGTTCTCCTTCAGAACGGGCAGCAGGTCGGGCGTGCGGGCGACGGACTGGTAGGCCTCGACGACGATGGCATCGAGAGCGTCCTCGGCCGAGAACTTCTTCTTCTCGCACTCATCGGCCTTGGTCGAAACATCGCGCAGGACCGTGAGGATCGTGCCCTCGATGGGCTTACGGACAGCCTGGAAGGCGACCTTGACGGCGCGACGGAAGGCGAAGGCGATGTTGGCAGACGTGATGGGCTCGTCGGCAGAGACGAGGCCCTCGGCCACGCCGCGCAGGATCTGCGAGGTGATGACGCCGGAGTTGCCGCGGGCACCCATCAGGGATCCGTGGGTGATGGCGCCGGCGATGGCCTCCATATCGGCATCGGCGGGAAGGGCGGAAAGCTCCTTGGTCACCGAGGCAAGCGTGAGCGACATGTTGGTGCCGGTGTCGCCGTCGGGTACGGGGAAGACGTTGAGCTTGTTGATCTCCTCGGCCTTGTCGGAAACGGCAGCCGCAGCGATCGGAAAACAGGTGCGAATGGTCTTTGCAATCATGGGTATTTGAATCTCCGTTTTCGGATGCTAGTTCAGACGGCTCTTGAGCGCGTCGATGTGGATGCCGATCTTAAGGCTGGCAGGATCGATCTGGGCGATCTCCTGCAGGGTGAAGGCAACGGAGCTCGAAAGATTGTGGCAAACGGACTTCATGTTGACGCCGTTCTCGAGCACGACGTGAAGATCGACCGTAAGGCCGTTCTCGTCGGCGGAGACAAGCACGCCCTTGCGAAGGCGCTGACCGGCAAGCAGGCGTACGCTCTCGGCGCCCTGGAGCTGTTCGGCCATACCGACGACGCCATAGCACGTCATCGCGGCATAACCGGCAATATCGGCAATAACGTCGTTCGAGACGCTCAGGCTGCCGTTAATGGTCTCAGACACAAGAATCTCCTTATCTGGTGCTCGCGGCACCATCTCGTGGGAGCAATCATTGCAATATTCTACAACGAGCGCGCCATGTTGAGGTGGTGGGTCACGGGATTACATCCTCGACACGAAATGTTGAAATGGCAACGTTCGCGCAGGACTATCGCGGCAAGAAAAAACCCGCCGCAAAAAGCGACGGGTTTTACAACCTGGCTCCCCGGGTAGGACTCGAACCTACAACAGCGCGGTTAACAGCCGCGTGCTCTACCATTGAGCTACCGAGGAATTTAAAGCCCAACAGAAAGGGCTGGAAAATTCTGGCTCCCCGGGTAGGACTCGAACCTACAACAGCGCGGTTAACAGCCGCGTGCTCTACCATTGAGCTACCGAGGAATAGGTGTGTGCTCTCAAGCAACGAAGTTTATTATACGGACGATCGGGCGAAGGGCAAGAACTTTTTTGAGAATTTTTCCGACCTAGTCATTGGGGACATCCCCAATGACTACCCAATGACTACATAAAAGCGCCCCCAAGCGGATGTACTTGAGGGCGCTTCTTGCTTGACTAGCTTTCGATATAGTCCTTCAGCTTGCTACTACGGCTGGGATGGCGGAGCTTGGCCAGGGTCTTGGACTCGATCTGGCGGATACGCTCGCGCGTGACGCCAAACTCGCGGCCGACTTCCTCGAGCGTGCGGGGATGTCCGTCGACAAGGCCAAAGCGCAGCTCGATAACCTTGCGCTCACGATCGGCAAGCGAGTCGAGCACCTGGGTGAGCTGCTCCTGCAGCATGGAGAAGCTGGCGGCATCGGGCGGAACGATAGCCTGGGAGTCCTCGATGAAGTCTCCCAGCTGGGAATCCTCTTCCTCGCCGATAGGGGTCTCGAGAGACACGGGCTCCTGCGAGATCTTCTGGATCTCGCGGACGCGGTCGGCACTCATGTCCATCTCGGCACCGATCTCCTCGGGGGTCGGGTCGCGACCCAGGTCCTGGAGAAGCTGACGCTGCACGCGGACGAGCTTGTTGATGGTCTCGACCATGTGTACGGGAATACGGATGGTACGGGCCTGGTCGGCGATAGCACGCGTGATGGCCTGACGGATCCACCACGTGGCGTACGTAGAGAACTTAAAGCCCTTCTGGTAGTCGAACTTCTCGACGGCGCGGATCAGACCGAGGTTGCCCTCCTGGATCAGGTCCAGGAACAACATGCCGCGACCGACGTAGCGCTTGGCGATGGAAACGACCAGACGCAGGTTGGCGCTGATGAGCGCCTGCTTGGCCTCGAGACCCACGTTCTCGATTCGGGTCAGGCGACGCATCTCGGCGCGGGTGAGCTCAATCTCGCCCGCCTCGGCGGCCTCGAGCTTCTCGGTGGCCTCGAGACCGGCCTCGATCTTCATGGCCAGATCGACCTCTTCGGAGGCGGTCAGCAGGTCGACCTTGCCGATCTCCTTAAGGTACATACGAACCGGGTCGCCGGTCAGCATCACCGTGGAGGCATCGATGCCACGCACGCGCGAACGCGAACGGGACGTGCGCACGGTGCGCTTCTTCTTGCTCTTGGAAGAACCCATCTCGGCGTCGGCCTGACGGGCCATCTTAAGCTCGTGATCGTCGAGCGAGCCGGAATCGTGCTCGTCGTCATCGAAATCGTCGGTATCGCTATCGTTATCGTCATCGTCGACGTCCATGGGAGCGTCGTCGTTACCGCTCGCGGAGATAATCTGGATGCCGCTGTTGCGCAGCGCGGAATACACCGCGTTGAGCTGCTCGTCAGACACATCGATATCCTTCAGGGCGACCTGAATCTCGTCCTCGGTTACCGAAGTCCTGTTTGAGCCGTTGCCCATGAGCTTTGCAACGTAGGATTCCAGCCCAGTACCCGTGCTCTCACTCTTTTTTGGCACAGATTCTCCCTTCATAGTCCACAGGACTCATTACTTTAGCACACACATTGACGTCTATACCCAAAATTCAGACTGGATATAGGCGCAAATACGCTGGTTGACCACAACATCTAGGCCTGCTCGGCGCCCGCCGCCTCCAAACCGATCAAACGGAACGGATCGGCCACGCCACCAATCGACTTTTGGAGCTCGCGCTGGCGCTGAGAATCTTGCATCGCTTGCATCGTCAGCACACGGCGCGCCTCATCGTCGAGCGACCGATCCTGACGCAGCTTGGCCTGTGCGGCGCGCATGCGGCGCTTGATGGTGTAGAGCTCGAGGGTATCGAGCATAAACACGATGTTCGTCTCGGTGGGGTGCTTGCTCGTCGACGAAATGCGCCCGGCGCTGACAAGCGACGCTGCCTCGGGACACACCGCGCGCGCCGCATCCATGCACGCCGTGGGGTCGGTGCCCGGCGGCGTCGCGAGCACGGCCCACGCGATGGACTCGTGGCGCGGATCCACCCACTCGATCGAGCAGATGCGGTCGGCATACGTGCGGAACAGGTCGGGGTAGCTCGTGAGCATCGTCAACAGCTCGCGCTCCCCCGCCAAAGACTTTCGCTCCAGGTCGGTCAGCACGATCGGCATCGTCGGTGCCGCAGACACGTCCGTTGCATCGGCAACCGGCGCCGTGCCATCAAACCCAACCGGCACATCGATCGGCGGCATATCGTCGACGACCTCGACCGGCGCGGCCCCATAGGCCTCGAGCGGCACATAGTCGTACGGCTCTTCCTCGACCGGTGTGGACACCGCCGGTGTCGCCCCCGACGCCCAGGCGCCGCGAGACGCCTCCCGCGAACCAGACGCCCGACCGCCCGCGCGCTCGGCCTGCGCCCGCTGGCGCTCGTAATTCTGCTCGCGACGACGCTCGGCATCCTCGCGCTTGGCAACATCGCGAAACACGCGGCCCGAGCTCGAACGCACCGTGTCCAAGTCCAACCCCAGCAGGTCGGCAATCTGGATAAAGTACGTATCGATCATGTAGCTATCGCGCAGCGGATAGATGAGCGTCAGCGCATCCTCAAGCGCTTTGGCACGACCGCCCGGCGTGGTAATGTCGCTCGACTCCTGCAGTGAGCGGTACACAAAGTCCATGAGGGGTTCGGCGGCGTCGATACGTGCCTGCAGTGCCTCGCCGCCATGCGCCGTGATGAACTCCATGGGGTCGTTGCCGTCGGGAAGCACCACGCAGCGCAAATCCATCGAATCCTGCTCGATAAACTGAATCGCGCGGCGCGCAGCCTTTTGACCGGCGGCATCGCCGTCGAACATATACACGATGCGCTTGGCAAAACGGGTGAGCGTCTTTACATGATGTTCCGTCAGCGCCGTGCCCAGCGTGGCGACGACGTTTTTAATCCCCGCCTCCCAGCAGGCGATGCAGTCGGTATATCCCTCCACCACAATGGCGGTATCCTGCGCGACGATAAACTCCTTGGCCCAGTTAAAGCCGTAGAGGTTTCGCTTTTTATGGAACACGCTCGTCTCGGCGGTGTTGAGGTACTTCGGCTGGCCGTCGCCCATAATGCGCCCGCCAAAGGCGATGTTATGACCCTGCTCGTCAAAGATGGGAAACATCACGCGGTCGTAAAAACGGTCGGCAAGCTGCCCTCGCCCACGGCTCACGGCCACGTTGGCGTCGATCATCTCCTGCGGGGTAAAGCCCGCCTGCGACAGATGCGACACCAGCATGTTGCGACCCGGCGCAAAGCCCAGGCAGTAGCGGCGGCAGACGTCGCCACCCATACCGCGGCTCGCAAAGTACTCGCGCGGACGGCTGTCCTTACCGCGCATAAGCATGGTGTGATAGAACTGGGCGGTTTCGGCACACAGGTCATAGATGCGGGCGCGCTTGGTGCCGCGCTCGCGATAAGCGCCGGTATCGTGCAGCTCAATGCCGGCACGGTCGGCCAGGTAGCGAATCGACTCGGGAAAGCTCAGGTTCTCGCGCTTCATGATATAGGTGAAGACGTCGCCGCCCTCACCACAGCCAAAGCAATGCCACACCTGCGTGGCGGGGATAATGTGAAACGACGGGGTCTTTTCGCCATGGAAGGGGCAGCAACCCCAAAACTCATGGCCGCGGGGCTTGAGCTCAACCGTTTCCTGCACGATGGCAACCAGATCGGACGCAGCGCGCACCTGGTCTTTTTCCTCATCGCTAATCACGGATGCTCGCCCCCTGCTCACCCAAATGATGACGGATATCGTCAATATTACCCTCGACGGTCGCGATAAGCTCGTCCAGCGAATCGAACACGCGCGACGGGCGCAGCCAGCGCGTAAACGCCAGCGACACCGAGGCGCCGTACAGGTCGCCCGCATACCCGATCAAGTTGGCCTCGAGATGCGCCGAGGCGGCATCGTCGGCATACGTCGGCGGCAGGCCCACGTTGACAGCGGCAGGCCATACGGTATCGTCGACCAGCACCAGGCCCTCGTAGACGCCATCGGCAGGCACCTGAATGCACTCGGGCACCTGAATATTTGCCGTAGGAAAACCCATGTCGGAACCCTGGTGACGACCGCCGGCAACAATACCGCGCAGCATGTACGGGCGGCCGAGCAGCTCGGCAGCAAGCTCAACATGACCCTGGCGGAGCTCCTGGCGAATCCGGGTGGCGCAGATTGTCTGCCCATCGACGCACAGCAGCTCGTGGCCATAGACGTCAACTCCGTGCTCGGAACCCCATGTATGCATCTCGGCAACGCCCGAGGCGCCGCCGCGACCCAGCCTAAAGTCGCTGCCCACACGAATCGAGCGGATATCGACGACGCGCGACAGCAGCTTAAGAAAGCCCACATGGTCAAGAGCCGCCACCGCAGGCGTGAAGGGAACGGCCACAACCGCATCGACCCCGGTGAGAGCCAGGGCATGCAGGCGGTCGGCCGTCGTCATCAATTTTTGAGCGGGCGAAGAGCTCACCACTACGTCCGGGTCGGGATCGAAAGTGACCACGACCGCCTTGCAGCCGTGGTTACGCGCATCGCGAACGACCGCGTCGATCAGTTCGTGATGCCCCCGATGCACGCCATCGAATACGCCGATGGTGATCGACGCGGCGCCCAGGTACGCGCAATCATCAAATGCATCGGCAGCGACGATGCGGGCCTCATCCGACTCGCCCGCGAAAAAAATACGCGCGAGCTCGTGGGAGGCCAGCATCATCGAACACCGCCGATCGCCTGCGGAAAGACGTGCTCCATTACAAAGCAACCGCCCTCGATACGGGCGAGCGCCTTGAGCCCGCCATCGAGCACCAGCGCAAACGGCGCCTTCGACGCATCGAAGCCCGCAAGCGCGCGCTCAATAGGAATACGACGTCCGCACAGCAAATCGTCGGCAAGATCACCCGGCAAGTCGACGCGCGTGGCGCCAAGCGCCGCAATGGGATCCAGGGCAAAGTCGGCAGCAGACTCGGCAGAAAGCTCCTCGACCGCATGGCAGACACCGATGGAAACAACACCGGAGGCTGTACGGCGCAGTGCGGAAATATGCGCCGCGTTATCGCAGGCACGACCCAGATCGCGAGCGAGCGCACGGATATAGGTGCCCTTACTCACCGAAAACGCCACGGTCCAAACGCAAACGTCGTCCTCACCGCCCACGGCAATCAGGTCGGCGGAGTACACCTCGATCGGACGCGGGGGCAGTGACACGGCATTGCCCTCGCGCGCAGACTTATAGGCGCGCACGCCGTTGACCGAAATGGCCGAAAACGCCGGCGGCACCTGCATCTGCGGGCCCAGCATGGCGGACAGGCGCTCGCGAGCATAGGCCGGATCGCGCAGGTCGGCGACAATGGGCACCGTGCGGACGGCCTCGCCTTCCGCATCATCGGTATTGGTCTCGACGCCAAACGAGATATCGGCGACGTAGCTTTTGGTATCAAGCGTAAGCATGCCCAGCAGACGTGTGGCCTGACCCACGCCCACCACCATGACACCCGATGCCATGGGGTCGAGCGTTCCGGCATGACCGACGCGCCGCTCATGGAGGGCGCGTCGGCATTGCGAAACCACGTCGTGGGACGTGCAGCCCACCGGCTTATCGACGGCGAGCAGCATATTAAGTTGAGAAGGTGTACGACGAGCCATGTACCATCCAAAAAGTTAGAGCTCGACGGTCACCGAAGCGGGGTCCTCCCCTACCAGCTCGGCCAGCATGGGAAGTGCCGCGGTGAGCGTCTCGGAAATCGTTCCGGCGTTGGTAAAGCCGGCGGCAGCGTGGTGCCCACCTCCGCCAAAGTTGGCCGCAATCTCGGAAACATCAAGTTCGCCCTTGGAGCGCAGGTTGCCGCGCACCTTGGTATCGCCCTCGATGCCCTTAAGGAACAGGCAGACCTCGACGCCCATCACCGAGCGCACCACATCGACCAGACCGTCGCACTCATCAGAGGTGACGCCGCATTCCTTAAGGTCACTTTCGTACGCATAGCTATACGCCACGCGCCCGTGCGCGACCGTCTTGATGCGACCCATGACGATGGACTTAAGGTGCAAGAACTCGACACGCATGCTCTGGTAAACCTCGAGCGCGACGCGCGCCGGATCGGCACCGTGCGCCACCAGGCGCGAGGCGGCATGAAACGCGGCAGCGTCGGCATTCTGATACTGAAAACGACCGGTATCGGTGACCAGGCCGCACAGCAGGCAGGTGGCGATGCTGTCGCTTGCGGTGATGCCGCAATCGGCCAAAAAGCGGTCGATGATCATGGCACAAGCAGCGGCATTGACACACCTAAGGCTGACCTCGGCAAACTCCTCGCGTGCCGGATGATGGTCAAAGCACGCCACGTGGGCCGAACGACGCAACACCTCGGCGGAGTTATTGAGGCGCTCGACGACCGGCACGTCCACCGAGATGAACAGATCCGGGTTGCCGGTGTAGGCAGATGCCGGCACCAGCAGATCGGCGCCCTCCATAAAACGGTAGATGCGCGGAACGGGATCGTCGTCTGCCAGCAGCAGGGCAATGTCCTTGTCGGGAAACACCTTCATAAGCGAAAGGCCCAGACCCAACACGGAGCCCAGGGCATCGCCGTCGGGAGAGGTGTGACCCGAGATCGCAATGGAGGACGCATCCTCGATGAGCTCGAGGATGCGTCGTTTAATATCTGCAGACTCGCACGAGGCGAGGTCGGCGGAATTAGTCATCTAAAGCTGCCTCCTGGGCGGCATCCGCTATCGGATAGCCGTCCTCGTCCTTTTCGATCGCAAGCGTGGCGGGAACGTTTTCCAGCGCACGCGTGATGCGCTCGGCTTCATCGGTCGAGCGATCGATGCGAAAATCGAGCTCGGGCGTAACACGCCAATCGAGAGAGCGAGCCAACAGACTGCGAATACGGCCCTTGGCGCTTGCGAGCGCCTCCATGACCTCGTCGTAGCGGCTCGCATCGCACGACACGTACACACGCGCGAACGAACGGTCCACCGCGACCTCGACCGCAGTCAAAGTAACCAGGTCGAGACGCGGATCGGAAACCTCAAAGAGCAGGATATAACCAAGCTTCTCGCGAAGCTGCTCGCCCAGACGGCGGGTTGCCTGCGTTTGCTTCATAGCGCTACCCCCTACTCGGTACGGGCAACCTGGTCGATGCGGTAACCCTCGATCTGGTCTCCGAGCTTGATGTCCTGGAAGTTCTCCAGGCCAATGCCGCCCTCGGAACCGCTCTTGAGGCTCTTGGCCTCATCCTTGTAGTGGCGCATCGAGGCGATCTTGCCGTTGAAGACCACGATGCCGTCGCGCACCAGACGCACGGAATCGGTCGCGGCGATCTCGCCCTCTTCGACGCGGACACCGGCGGCGATACCGACTTTGGGCACCTTGAAGGTGTCCAGGACAGTCGCGGTACCCGTGGCGACCTCGACCTCGGTGGGCTTGAGCATGCCGATACGGGCGGCGTCAAGCTCCTCGAGGCACTTGTAGATGACGTCGTAGCAACGGATCTCGACGCCCTCGCGCTCGGCGGCGGAGCGGGCCTTACCGTCGGGACGGACGCCAAAGCCGATGATGATGGCGTTGGAGGCGTCGGCCAGAACGACGTCGGTCTCGTTGATTGCGCCAACGGCGGAGTGGATCGTGTTGATGCGAACCTCGGACTGATCCATCTTGTCGAGCGAGTCCTGAAGGGCCTCGATGGAACCCTGGACGTCGGCCTTGATGATCAGGTTGAGCTCCTTGACCTCGGCGTCAGCGATGGTCTCGAAGAGGTTCTCGAGCGTGACGTGCTTGACGCGGCTCTGCTCCTCGATACGGGCCTTGAGCGAACGCTCATCGGCCAGGGCGCGTGCCTCGCGCTCATCCTCGAACACGCGGAACTCGTCGCCGGCGTTGGGCACGGACTGCAGGCCCAGAATCTCGACGGCGTCGGAGGGACCGGCCTCGGTGACGGCGCGGCCCTTGGGGTCGAGCATGGCGCGGACGCGGCCGTAGGTAAGGCCGGCGACCAGCGTATCGCCCACGTGCAGGGTACCGCGGGTCACGAGCACGGTAGCAACCGAGCCGCGGCCCTTGTCGAGCTTGGCCTCGAGGACGTTGCCGGAGGCAAAGGTGTCCGGGTTGGCCTTGAGCTCGAGCACGTCGGCCTGGAGCAGCACGGTCTCCAGAAGGTCGTCGATACCGATCTTCTGCTTGGCCGAGATGTTGACGAACATATTCTGTCCGCCCCACTCCTCGGGGATGACTCCGTACTCGGTGAGCTCCTGACGCACACGGTCGGGGTTGGCGCCCGGCTTATCGATCTTGTTGACGGCGACGACGATGGGTACGCCGGCGGCCTTGGCGTGGTTGATCGACTCGACGGTCTGGGGCATGACGCCGTCGTCGGCGGCCACGATCAGAATGACGATGTCGGTCACCTTGGCGCCACGGGCACGCATAGCCGTAAAGGTGGCGTGGCCCGGGGTATCGATGAAGGTGATCTTGCGGTCGTTGATCATGACCTGCGAAGCGCCGATGGCCTGCGTAATGCCGCCCGCCTCGCCGGCAGCAACGCCGGTGTGACGGATGGCGTCGAGCAGCGACGTCTTGCCGTGGTCGACGTGGCCCATGACGGTGACGACCGGGGCGCGCGGCTTAAGGTCGGCGGGATCGTCGTAGAACGAGAAGGTGTTCTCCTCCTCGGGGGTGATGATCTTGATCTGACGACCCAGGTCGTCGGCGACGAGCTCGACGAGGTCGTCGGACATGGACTGCGTCATGGTGAGCGGCGTACCAAGCAGGAACAGGCGCTTGATGATGTCGTTGGCCGGAACGTCGAGCGCCTCGGCAAGCTCCTGGACGGTAACGCCCTGGGAGACCTTGATGGCGTCGAGGTCCTCGGGGTTCACGCCCTGGGCCAGCGCCTCCTCTATCTTGCGCTCCTCCTGAGCCTTGGCAGCCTCGCGCTCGCGCTTCTCCTTGCGCTTCTTGCGGCGACCGGTGGACTCGCGAGAGGCCTCCTCGACGGCGGCACGAGCCTCCTCGAGCACCTTCTCGCGGCTGTACTCCTCGGCCTCGCGAGCCATGCGGCTGTAGTGGTCCTCTTCGTTGTTGTGACTGCCCTTGCGCTTCTTGCCCTTGCCCTGCTTGTCGGGGTTGGGGAAGTCCATGCCGGCAGCGACGTTGTTGCTGGCGTTGGTGCGATGGCTGTGCGGACGGCTCTCGGAGGCGTTGCGCTCGGAGTTGTTGTCGGAAGCGTTGCGATCGTTACGACGGCCACCGCGACGGTCGTTGTTGCCGCCACGACGGTTACCGCGCTCGGCGGCGCGCTCGGCCTTGGCCTTGTCCTCGGCGTCCTTCTTCTCCTTGAGCACGGTCTCCTGTGCGGCGATCTGGTCGAGCAGCGAACGGAAGCGGGAACCGGAGTCGGAAGCGGGAACGGCGCGGCGCTGGGCCTCGCGGGCAGCCTCCTCCTTCTCGCGGGCAAGGCGCTCCTGCTCGGCCTTCTTCTTGGCCTCGGCCTCGGCGCGGGCAGCCTCCTCGGCAGCCTGGGCTGCGGCAAACTGGCGACGCTCCTCCTCGCGGGCCTTCTCGGCGGCGATGCGCTCGCGCTCGGCCTCGGCGGCGCGAGCGGCCTCCTCGGCGGCAGCTGCCTGCTCCTCGGCCTGCTTGGCGGCCTCGACTTCCTGGGCGCGGGCCCCGCTCACCGAGGCGAGCTTGATCTAGCG
>CABPWH010000029.1 GCA_902461085.1 uncultured Collinsella sp.
CCGCCAATGCCGTGGCGGCGCAGGCGACGAGTGGCGGCGCAGTTAGCTCGACTCCGGTGAAGGGCCCGTTCCAGTCGTTCCCGTATTGGGCCGTGTGCTGGCTGCTGTTCTTTTTGTTGATGTTCCCGTTTGGTGCCGGCTCCTTTGCCGCGCTGATCTTCTTTACGATTCCCATCTATCACTGGGTGGCGCGTGCGCTCGATGGCGATTGGGCACGCGGGGATATTCAGGTTGGTCCGGCACCGGTGACAGCTAGGGCTCAGAATGTTTCCGCTTCGGTTGATGCTGACGTGGCTACCGCGACCACCGCTGAGCCGGTCGTCAAAGAGGGTGATGAATGATGAAGCTTTCGCATGAATCCAAGGTACGCTTGGGCGTTGGCATCGGAGCGTTCGTGCTCATCATCGGACTTGTCTTTGGCATTTCGCGGACATTGATTCATTTTGATGGTCCGTGGGATCTCGACGATGTTGTATCCGACTTGTCAGGTATGGACGATGCGTTTGACGAGGACGATTCTTTGAATAGCGGTAACTATTCCGCTCGGCCTCAGCAGCTTTCGAGCGAAACGTTTGATGCCGACGCGTTCACATCGCTTGACTTGGACGTGACGTCGGGCACGGTCGAGGTCAAACACGTCTCCGGCGGGCCAGTGCGCGTAATTGAAAGCGGTCGCGTGGCAACGGGGACCGTTGCCTTCGATGCGGCAACCCAGAACCTGGCCGAAATCAAGGGCTCTACGCTCAAGATTCGCCAGTTCGATTGCGATGACGAGCGCGCCATTGACCGCACGGTTACCGTCGAACTGCCGCGCGAAGTTGCCGATAACATGGTGGGCATTACAGCGAATGTGGGATCGGGTGACCTGACGGTCGCGGGCATTGCGTGTCATGACCTCAACCTGACTTTGGACTCTGGAGACGTTGAGTTTACGGGCACCGTGACCGATACCCTGAATGCCGAGGTCGGTTCGGGCGATGTGACGTTCGAGCTCTACCAGGCCCCCGCGAAGTCGATGGACGTGAGTGTGGGCTCGGGCGATGTGGAGATGATGGTTCCGAACTCGACGGGCTTTAAGGCGAGCCTTACCTTGGGCAGCGGCGACTTCGAGAGCGATTTCCTTCCGCTTGGCTACGACGGCGAGACCATTTTGAATCTTGAATTCGATAACGGCGATAAGTCTGCTACGTATCGTTTTGAGGTCGGTTCGGGCGACATGTCATTTGATTCAGAGTGACGGGCGGTTATCGAAGACTTATATACCATAGCTGCGCTGTTTGATGGAGGCGCCGGAGCCGTGACGGGCTCCGGCGCCTTTGCCTTTACAATGGGGTCATGGAACAGATTATCTTGAACATACTCGAGGCTCTGCGTCGCGGCGAGACCGTGGACGACAAAGCGCTCGTCAAACTGATACATGCCGAGGCGCGCCGTGAGGGTGCCGACAAACGCGATTTGGCCAAGCGCCGTCTGCTGCCGTTTTACCAGCGGGTTAAACGTGAGGAGCCGGCTCGGTGGGCTGCGTGGAATGTCGATTCCGATCTGGAACGTCAACTGCTGCAGGTCCTGCGCATGAAGCCTCGTCGCACGGCTTCGGGCGTGGCGACCATTACCGTCATCACCAAGCCCTGGCCATGCTCGGGCGATTGCCTGTTTTGCCCCAACGATCTGCGCATGCCCAAAAGCTACCTGCACGCCGAGCCGGCGTGCGCCCGTGCGGAGCAAAATTGCTTTGACCCATATCTGCAGGTGAGCGCTCGTCTGACCGCGCTTTCGCAGATGGGGCATGCGACCGACAAGATTGAACTCATCGTGCTCGGCGGTACCTGGAGCGACTATCCGCAAGGGTATCAGACGTGGTTTATGTCGGAGCTTTTCCGTGCGCTGAACGATGACGCCGTTGCTGGTGTGGCGGCTAACCCCATGTTGGCGCGTCCGGGCATCAGCCGTGCCGAGGCGGGGCGCCTGCTCGATGACGCTCCCGCCGATGCCCTGCCGCCGGTGGTGGCGGAGCGTCGCGAGCGCTATCGGGCCGCCGGCATTGCGACCGACGAGGCCGAGCTTACGAGCGGTGTTGCCGGCGAACAGGAGTGTGTGGATGCTGCCGTGGGCGGCTACAACCGTGCGGTGCGTCGGCTGTACGGCCCCGGCACGCCGTGGGGCGAGGTCGCCGAGTGGCAGACGGCCACGATGGAGGAGCTTGAGCGCCAGCAGCGCATCAACGAGACGGCGAAGCATCGCGTGGTGGGACTCGTTATTGAGACACGCCCCGATGCCGTGACGCCACAGGCGCTCACGCTCATTCGTCGCCTGGGCTGCACCAAGATTCAGATGGGCATCCAAAGCCTTGACCAGCACCTGCTCGACATCAACGAGCGCCGTATTACGGTGGCACATATCGAGCGGGCGTTTTCGCTTGCGCGCCTGTTTGGCTTTAAGATTCACGCGCATTTTATGCTTAACCTGCTGGGCGCCACGCCGGAGGGGGACAAGCGCGACTACAAGCGCTTTATGACCGAGGGGGCCTTTATGCCCGACGAGGTCAAGGTCTATCCGTGTGCGCTCATCGAGGGCTCGCGTCTGGTGGGCCGCTATGAGCGCGGCGAGTGGCGCCCCTATACCGAGGACGAGCTACTCGATGTGCTAGCCGATGACATCGTGGTGACGCCGTCCTTCTGCCGTATCAGCCGCATGATTCGCGACTTTAGTTCCGACGACATCATGGTGGGCAACAAGAAACCCAACCTGCGTCAGCTCGTTGAGAACCGCCTGGCTGCTCGGGGTGACGGTGCGACGGTGCGCGAGATTCGCTATCGCGAAATCAGCACGGCGGGTGCCGAGTTGGATGAGCTATCTCTTGATGAAGTCGCATACGAGACCCCGGTGACGCGCGAGCGCTTTTTGCAGTGGGTGACGCCCGAGGGCAAGATCGCGGGCTTTTTGCGCCTGTCTCTGCCCGATCGTGCTTTTGTTGCCGCGCATACGGACGAGTTGCCGACGATACCGGACGAGGCGATGATTCGCGAGGTGCACGTGTATGGCATGGCGGCGCGCGTGGGGCATCAAGGCCAGGCGGCCCAGCACCATGGGTTGGGGCGTCTGCTCGTAGAGCGTGCGTGCGAGATTGCCCGGGATGCGGGTTATGCGCGTATCAACGTGATTAGCGCGATTGGCACACGCGAGTACTATCGCCATCTTGGATTTTATGACCATGGCCTTTATCTGCAAAAGGAGCTCTAGATGAACAAGCCGAGTGTTTCTGCCGGCGTCGTCGCCGGCGTTGCTCTGGGAGCCGCGGCGCTTGGTGCGGCCGCCGTCGCTGTTCGCGCTGCCTGTCTGCAGGTTGCGCGAACCCGCAATGGGTTGGCGCGTGTGAAACGCGTGCACGATGAGGGCGGCGATGAGATTCGCGTGTTGGTGCAAGGCGGCGTCTACCAAAGCGCGAGCTATGTCGGTGAGCGTTGGACCGAGCCCGTCTTTGCGTACTATCGTTCGTTTGACGACGTGTTTGAGTCCGAGGATGCGATGCGCGACGCTTATGGTCACGGCATCGACCGCATGCTTATGCTGGGCGGCGGCGGGTTTGCTTATCCTAAGTTCGCCCTGATGTCGCACGAGGGCTTGCGCATGGACGTCATCGAGTATGACGCAGAGATTACGCGTCTGGCACGTCGCTGGTTCTACCTGGACGAGCTGGAGCGCGCGGTGGGCGATCGCCTGCGGGTGATTACCGCTGAGGCGCGTTCGTACCTGGGCGTGACGAGCGTGGGCCATCGTCGCTACGACGTGATCGTGAGCGATTGCTTTGGCGGTGCCGAGCCCGTGCGTGAGCTGGCGACCGTTGAGGCGCTGCGTTTAGTGCGTGGCAGCCTAAATGTTGGTGGCGTCTACGTCGCCAATATCGTGAGCGCAAACGAGGGGAGCGACGTGACGTTCCTGCGCGACTGCGCTGCCACGGCACTCGAGGTATTCGTCCACGCCTGGGTGGTCCCATGTGGCGATGCGAAGTTCGGCGGCGAGGAAAACTACCTGCTCATCGCCAGCGACGGCAACTACGCCTTTGCCGAAGCCGTGCCCTTCGACACCGACTTCCTCGGCACCGTCCTTCACGACAAATAGGTCTTCCCGTCCCAAAAAGACTGGTCTTAGGCGTGGTCGCGCCAGCCGAGAACGCGCTGCTTCATGCCCTCTATATCGAGCACGCCTTCGGCAAAGCCCTTGCGCACGAGCTCTTCTGGAACGAATTCGTCGTAGCGGTCAAAGTAAGGCACCTCGCCAGGATAGACGAGCTCGATGGGGTCGAAGTCCTTCTCGGCCTCGGCGGCGAGCACCTCAAAGAACGTCTCCTCGTCGGCCTTCATCTTAAACTGCATAAAGTACGGGCGTGATGGGTCGAGTCCGCGAAGGCCCAGCTCAGCGGCACATTTAATCTTGAGCATGCGCTCGAGCGCCAAAAAGGCGTAGCTGCCCAGCCAGGGGAAGAGCACCCAGGTATCGCCGCCCAGGTTGATGAGCGGTTTAGTTCCCGCACCCGAAAGCTTGGCCGTATGACGAGCCTGCGCTAAGCGGGCCCGTGCGTTACCCATGAGGTACGGATATGTTGCGTGCTCGTTGAGCGCCTTGCGCATGCGCTTGAGTACGTGCGTGTTGATGTCACCGGGACAGTCGCCAAAGTAGGCCGGCACACGGCCTTTGACCTGCGTGGCAAAGACGGTATGACGCTTCCAGTCAACTTCCTCGACAATCCAGCAGTGTCCGGCGATGGCGATGCGCTCGCCGGGCGGTGGGGGATTGACGATCGTGCCCAACTCGGCCGACTCGCTGCGAACGGTGAACTCCTCGTTTTCCTGGAACACGGCGTAGAACTTAAAGTTGTTAATGATGCGCTCCCCCGCGAGGCCCACGATGAGCCCGCCACCTTCGGTGACCTGGATATGGTCGATCTTAATGAGGTGACGTAGCAGCACACGGTAATCGTCTGCCGAGACACGGTGGAAATAGCTGAGCGTGAGCACGCGCTGGGCAAGTTCGGCCGGCGTGAGCTCGCCGGTGCTGGCGAGGGTCGACATAGTCTGGTGATAGAGCAGGCTGTAGGGGAGTCGATCGAGCTCGGGCGGCTCGACCCACTTTTCCTCGCGATAGAGTTGTACGAGCGCGATACCCTGCAGGAGCTTCCAGGGAATGGTTTCGGGCATCATCGTGCGCGGCTCGGGCTCTTCCTCGCGCATGACGAACCACATCTCGGGCGGAAGATCGCGGCGCCCCGTGCGGCCCATTCGCTGCAAAAAAGAGCTGACGGTAAACGGCGCGTCGATCTGAAACGCACGCTCCAGACGGCCGATATCGATACCGAGTTCCAGCGTAGAGGTGGTGACGGTTGTCTGTGCCTGCTCTTCATCGCGCATGAGTTCTTCGGCCGTCTCGCGTAGTGATGCCGAAAGATTGCCATGGTGGATGAGAAAACGGTCGGGCTCGTGTCGACTTTCGCAGTAGCTGCGCAGCATGGAGCACACGGCCTCTGCCTCCTCGCGCGAGTTGGCAAAGACCAAGCACTTGCGGCCGCGGGTGTGTTCGAAGATATAGCCCATGCCGGGGTCGGCGTTGTCGGGCGCTGTGTCGGTGGGGCTGAGAAGCGCCTGCTCGGTCGCTCGTGGGATGTCGACTTCGCCCTCGGGGGCTGAGGAAGTGCGACGGTCCTTGGGGGCAGCCTTGCCCCGTGCCTGATCACGGCGTTGGCGGCGTTCCTCCTGTGTGAGTTGCCCACTATGGCGCATGTCTTGGGTGCTGACGGGCAGTGCCGCGGTTGGTGCCGCCTCAATGCGCTCGCATGCGAGCACCTCAGCTTCCTGCGGACCTGTGCTCGTGAATCCTCGCTGCTGAGCCTGGGGACCCGAGTTGTAGAAGTGCTCCATGGAGATACGCCACACGCGGCGCGGCTCCTCAAAACGGGGGATAACGCAGTCGCGTCCCGTTCCCTGTGAGAGAAAAGCGCCCGTGCGCTCGGGGTCGCCGATGGTGGCCGAAAGGCCGATGCGCCGGGGTTGTACGCCGGCCATGCGCGAGAGGCGCTCGATAAGGCAGAGCGTCTGCCCGCCGCGGTCGCCGCGCATGAGCGAATGAACCTCGTCGATGACGACGTAGCGCAGGTCGCAAAACATGCGCGGGATCGCCATGTGCTTATGGATCAGGAGCGCCTCGAGCGATTCGGGCGTAATCTGTAGGATGCCGCTTGGCTTTTTGATGAGCTTTGCCTTGTGCGACTGCGAGACATCGCCGTGCCAGTGCCAGACGGGGATATCGGCCTCTTCGCACAGATCGTTGAGGCGAACGAACTGGTCGTTGATGAGCGCCTTGAGGGGGCCAATATAGAGGGCGCCAACGCTTGCGGGCGGCCTCTCCCAAAACTCGGTCAGGATGGGAAAGAAGGCCGCTTCGGTTTTGCCGGAAGCTGTGGATGCCGTCAGGAGTACATTGTCTTGTGTGCTAAAGATGGCATCTGCCGCCGCAACCTGAATGGAGCGCAGGCTCTCCCAATCGTGGGAGTAGATGAAGTCTTGGATAAACGGGGCGTAGCGGTCAAAGGCGTTCACGAGGCCTCCTTTCAAAAGCGAATCTCTCAACGCGGCGGGCAGTAGCTTGCTGCATTACTGCTTCAACGTTTGCCCAGATAGAGCCTGCCAAAATAAACCTGTCCCTTTTTGGCAGGTTAGATGGTGAATTCGGCGAAGTTACGGTCGCCGCCTGCGGTATCGGTGTCGCCTGTTGCGGCTGGCGGGGCCCGCGCGGCGCCGCCCCCGCTCACCTACGGAGAGCCTGTGTTTGGGGCTGCCGGCGCCAGCGCGTCGCCGCCGACGCTTTGCAGCAGCTCGGCCACGTTGGCGTCGGGGTTTTGGCATAGGATGTCGAGCAGCTCGATAAAGTCACGAATGACTTCACGCGGCGTCAGATGCGTGTCGGCTCCCACGCGACCGAACTCGATCTTGAGGAAGTTCACCAAGTCGTTCTCGGTAAGCGTGGGCGTCCAGCCAAAGTAGCCGGCGTGAATTTGCATGAGTTTTTCGATCAGCACCAGCAGCTCCTCGTAGGTGAGTGGCTGCAGACGGATGATGGGCGCGAGCATGTCCTTAAGGTCCTCGCGCGCAAAGCGACCCTGAGCGAGTCGGCTGCGCAGAGCCTCGTAGGAGAACACGCCGCGGCGGCGGTCTTCGATGGAGGTTGGCGTGCCGCCCATAATCATGCCCAGATACTGCGCCTTGCCCTGGAGTGTGTCGTTGTACATGGTCAGGATTTTCTCGTAGTTGTACTGGCGCGTGATGGCGTTGGGAATCTTATACAGATTCACGAGCTCGTCGATGAGCACCAACATACCCTTGTAGCCGCTGCAGACCAAAAAACGCGCGATGAGCTTAACGTAGTCGTACCAGTCGTCGTCGCTGATGATGGTCGAGGAGCCCAGCTCGGCGCGAGCCTCGCTCTTGGTACGGTATTCGCCGCGGATCCATTTGGTCACGCGGCTCATGGCTTCTTCGTCGCCCTCGGATACGGCCGTGCGATAGCGGCGGAGCATGCGGGTGAAGTCGAAGCCGTGGACCATTTCCTCGAGCGGGGCCAGTTGGGCATTGACGACCGACTCGTCGACGTCGGCGCACGAGGCGACCCAGCGATCAAGAATAAGGTTGAGCGCACCGCCCTCGGGGCGCGTCTTGGTCGATATATTGCGTATGAGCTCGCGGTAGGTGGCAAGGCCCTGCCCCTGCCCGCCCTGCAGACGGCGCTCGGGGGACAAGTCTGCATCGGCGACGACGAATCCCTCGCCCATGGCATGCGTTCGGATGGTTTGGAGCAAAAAGCTCTTGCCGGCGCCGTAGCGACCGACCAGGAAGCGGAAGCTCGCCCCACCGTCGGCGATGAGACTCAGATCGGTGAGCAGGGCGCGGATCTCGACCTCGCGCCCTACGGTAATGTAGGGAAGGCCGATGCGCGGGACCACGCCGCCCTTGAGCGAGTTGAGAATGACGGCAGCGACGCGCTTGGGCACGCGGGGTGCTGCGGATGCGGTATCACTCATGGTCTAGGTATCCTCTCACGTCTGCTTCGTAGTCCTCAATAATCTGCGGCCCTGCCGCGCTAAATTCAATTACGGTGTCGCCCACCAGGTCAAAGAGCGCCTCGTTGATGGTATCGACGAGCATGTCCTCGCTCTGCCCCGATTGCACTGCCGCCGATTCCGCCTGTACTGCGTTGTGCTCGAGCAGTGCGCTGAGATAGGCGTTTGCGGCAGGCGCGAGTTCGTTTGTGGGGTCAGCGGGCGCAGCAGCTGCGAACGCGGGCGTCGGCGCGAGAAGCGGTGCCACGACACCAAACTGTTCGGTGGATATGGTCGGCTCGTCGGTCAAGTCCTGCCGAATGGGTGCCACGACCGGTTCGACAGTCGCGTCGGCTACGGGCTCGGCTTCCGGTTGCCCTGAGTCCGCTGCCTCGGCTTCTGCGGATGCGTCGTCCTCGCGCTCTTCGTCGATCAAAAGCGCTTCGCGCGTTTGCGCAGCGGCGCTCCGAATGTGCCCCAGCTGACTCAGATCGATATCGATCTTGACGGGCTGGTGTGCGGCGTCCCACGAGAGCCATGCCACAATCTCGTCATCGATAATCTTGGCCAGATATTTGGGGACCTTTTCTTCCTTAAGGGGATGGGCGGGGTCCAGCGCCAGGCGCAGGCGTTGGTCGCAGGCGCGCATCATTTCACCGAGCTTGCTGCTCTTTTGCCTACTACCGTGGATACGCATGCATTCCCAAAAGCCGTTTTGGCAACGGTAGATATGGATAGGATCCAGGCGGTATTCGCAGTCCTCGTGGCGCTCGGGCGCAAAGAATACGGCCGAGGCAAACATGGTGTAGGGCATGGCCGTCTCCTCCCCAAATAAACTCGCCACGATGCCGGTCTTTCGGTGCGTGTCATAGTAGCGCGCCATACGGACATACACGGCGCATGCCACGTGGCGCAGATCGCGGTGGTGGCTGCGGTCGAGCCGCGAGTTACTTAGGTTGTACGTGGAGAGGGCGTTGATGGCGGCCATGAGTCGCTCCTCGCGCACCTCATCGGGCGGAAGGGGGAGCGTGGGCTCGGAGGTTTTGCGACGTTTGGGGGTCTGGCCGGACGGTGCCGGTGCCGGTACAAGGTCTCGTGCCGCGCGCAGCAGCTCGATAAGGGCGTTATCGAACATGACGGTTTTAGAGTCGCGAAGCAGCTTGGGGTCGAGCCCATGGAATACGGCGTAATCCTGCAACCACACGCGTGCAAACCGATCGATGCCGGGCTCGAAGGCGCGATAGGCATCCCAAAAAGCCTTGATCTTGTTAAAACCATCGAGCGGATTATCTACGCCAATGCCGCAAATCAGCTCATAGAGATACAGAAAGGCAAAGGACGTAGACGTTTCCTCGACAGTTCCGCGGCGCACTTGGGCGCGCCAGGTAAAATAGCCGCGCAGCTGCCGATCGCTCATGGCGTTGTAGGTGGGAAAGTACGACTTAAAGGTGCCGTTGTAGGGGCAGTCGTCCTCAAAGTCGGCCATCAGCAGGCCTTGGCGGTAGAAAAGCTCGGCTTCCGAAAGCCAGCGACCTGCGCCGCCTTTGGGGTCATCCTGCCAGCGCGATATCTCGCGCATCTTGCGGTACTGGTCGGGGAGGAAGTTCTGCATCTGTCGGCCGGTCTTGAGAATCGGCTCGTCTGCGTAGACTTCATGTGAGAAGCGGGCAGACTGATGGGTCCGGGCCTCGGCCATAATGCGCTCGATGAGCATCTTGATGTCCTGGTCGGCCACCGCTTCTCCTCTCGAACGCAGCTACGGTGACCTCATATCATAGCACAGCATCAAACAGATGTTCGAGATACCGCTGTGTTGATAGATTTAGAACAGGAGGGCGTAGATGACGGCGATGACGACGGAGGGAAGCATATTGGCCGTGCGGAAGGTCTGAGGACGGATGAGGTTGACGCCGACGCAGAAGATGAGCATGGAGCCTACGAGCGAAAGGCTGTCGAGGGCTGCCGTAGTCATGATGGGGGAGAGTGCGCCGGCAAACAGCGTGATCGTCCCCTGGAACACGGCGACGGGCAGGGCGGAGAAAATGCAGCCGCGTCCGAGCGACGCCGTCATGGTGCAGACGATGATGCAGTCCAATGCGCCTTTCAGGGCAAGCGTTGACCAGTCACCGAGCAGGCCGTCCTGGATCGATCCCACAATGGCCATGGCGCCGATGCACACGGTGAGTGAAGTCGAGACAAAAGCGTTGGTGAACCCGTTATCGCCCTCACTGCCAGTCTTGCGCTTGAGCCATTCGCCAAGGTTCTCGATGGCGGCTTCCAAGTTGACGGCCTCGCCGATGAGCGAGCCGAGGGCGAACGAGACGATGAGCATGGTGGTGCCGGTGGTCGCTAGCGCCTTCCCATCGATAAGGAGCATCTTTTGCATGGTGCCGCCAAGGCCGATAAACAGGACGCACAGCCCCGATGCTTTCATGAGCGTGTCTTGGATGCGCGGTGTAATGAAGCGGCCGCCCGCTAATCCCAAAAGACCGCCCGCAACTAAAAGCACAACGTTGATGATTGTTCCCAAGCCCGGCATGAGCCCTCCTGTATTGATGCCAACGTGGCAATCGTAGCAGAGTGGAATGCGAGGTACATCGCGACTCATCTAATACGTTATATAAGTGGCATTAGCAACGACGCGCAGCATTTAAGCCTCAGGTGGTTGTCGGGACATAGGGATAGTATTCAAAACGCAGTGTCATAAGCCGCTGCGGGGATTCAATAGCCGCGGCGATGATATTGGCATCGCGGGCACGATCAAACCCTTCGAGCTCGATCTGGTACGAGACGTCTTGCATAATGTCCAGACGTCGCCAGGCTAGGAGTGTGTCACCATCGAATTCCAAGGTCTTGCCTCCGTCTGGAGCAACGGCGTATAGACGCAGCTTGGCGGTGGTTGCAGGGTCGACAACTGTGACCTTTTTAATTTCGTTTCGAGTATTCTTGGCGCCCAACAAGGTGAGCAGTGTTGGGGCCACGACCTCGCCCGATGGCAAAAAGACGACTTCGATGGATTCAGGAAATGCGATGATAGCCGACTTGCGGACGGGCTGATTGGCGGCGGCAACTTCGATGTTCGCAGCGTCGATGACCTCTGTGTGGTCGAGCGCGGCAAGCACGCAGCAGTTACCTTCATCGATCTCTTGAGGATCAGCAAGCCCCAGATTGTCCGCGAGCTCGGGATCGTTTGGATCGGCAGCGGGCTCATTCAGCGCTTCGAAAGAAGCTGGGACGTTGTTTGTCGGCGACGGCGTGTCGCCCGCACCTGCTTCTTTATCCGTGCTCTCCTCTTGTATGGTTGCGTTGATGGATTCGTCGTTTGAGGGGAGCGTCTTGGCGTCAAGCGCGGAGGGGAGAATTCCGATGGCTCCGGATCCGTTCCACTCCATTTCGAGAAGCGCCGGGTCGGCAAGAATGCGTTGCCTGCTTTGCGCGTGGGCATCGATTTCAATAGGGCCTGCCTCTATCCCTCGTGTAAGGCTGAGTGATCCGGCTGGCTTCTCGAAATGAGCGTCTGTGTCTTTGGTGCTGACGGCGTAGAACAGCAGGGACGCTCCTCCCGCCGCGATGGCATCGGTGCCGGCTTTGGTCAGCCGCAACGATGCCGTGAATGAGAGGGTGGGCTGCGCATCGTCTGCATTCGCGGCGGCGCAGCCCAGACATATACCGCCTCCTTTCTCGAAAAACGCACCGTCGAAGGCGACCTTCGCTCCGTTCGCCGAGTCATCGACCGAAGCGATGTCGATGCGCAGCTCTAAATTGCATGGATCGCCATCTGCATCGAGCACAACCGAGCGCCATGTGCAGACGGCGCACCCCGCCTGGGAGCCGTTTGCCTTGTTCGAACGATTGATATCCACGACTATCGAGCCGTCCGTATTACGACGAAGGCATCCCGAGGTCGAGATTGCGGCCTGTGCGATCGAAAAACGCTTGC
This sequence comes from uncultured Collinsella sp., assembly GCA_902461085.1. GTDB lineage: Bacteria > Actinomycetota > Coriobacteriia > Coriobacteriales > Coriobacteriaceae > Collinsella. The sequence goes on from CABPWH010000029.1 coordinate 12,027, forward strand.
ACGCAATGGCGCTCGGCGGATTTGGTGCGGAGCTTAGGGCTGCTGGTAAGGAGTCTGCCATGGCGGGAGTCGCCCAAGCGGCGACAGGCGTTCCGGTTGCGAGCGCGCCGCAGAGTGCGACGACGGGCAAAAGGTTCTTCGATGCCATGGGGTCTCCTTAGCTAATTTAGTGCGGCCTGTCCGTGTTTTGTTTCTGACTGCGTTTGATGTGCAGACCGAGGCCGGCGGTGCCCGCGCCTGCTGCTGTGGCGCCTGCTGCCAAGAGCCATCGTCTGTCGCCTGTCTGCGCCAACGGTTCCTCGCGGTCGCCGCGGTCGAGCTCCGAGAGGTCGACCGTCACTTGCGTGGCGGCCTGCGCCTGTTCTTGCTGGGCAAAGGCCATGGCTGGCCCAAACGCTAGGATGCTGACGGCGGCGGCCAGGGCGACAGCCTTATGCCGTGTGCGCACCGGGCTCGACCGTCCAGGTGATCGTTGCAACCTGATCGCCTTCGCCGGTTACGCGGAAGATGTCGCGCGTGACGCGGGCGACGTTTCCGCTTGTCTTGAGCTTAATTTTGTCCTTGCCGCCGGCAATGCCCTGGTAGCCCATGTCGAAGGCTGCGTTCTTGGAAAGATCGAGGCCCGTCCCCTGCGTTGCGGCGCTGGCGTTCTGGAGTGCGCCGTCGGGGCCGACCTTAAAGTCGATGGAGTTCTGCGCGGTTCCGGCCTTGGCGTCGGCAGCAATGGTCCAGGTGTTCATGGCGTCGATCTTCATGTTGGTGACATGGATGCCGTAGGCCGAATGATTGTCGATGGTGGTCGCGTCTTCTGAGGGGCCCTGAAGCGTGCCGTCGGCCTTGGCGACGAAGGGAATAACCGTCGGAACTTTGAACTCAACGTTGTCGATCTCGGTCCTGACCATTACTTTCGTGGTTCCAACGCGCCCGGCCGCCATAGCTGGCGTCGGGACGGCACCCATTGCGAGCGCGAGCGCGAGCCCTGCGCCCACGACGAGCGCTCTGGCTCCGTTCATGTTCCTGGTGATGTCCATGGTCGTTCCTTTCTATTCGCCGCGGGCCGTCCCCGCGATGATTGGACGAATGCTGGTGAATTGTGTGCGGTGCCGCGTCGGCCGGAAGGCTAGTTCTCGGCTTGCTCAACCCGTACCTTGACACGTGTCGGATTGCCGTGGCTGTCGAGGGTCTTTGCATCGAGTGCCTGGATCTCGATGTACGCCTCGCCTTCTTTGATGTCGCCGGCGGGGCACGTTTCGATTGTCTTGCCGGTCTCGACCACACCGGATTCGTACATGGTCTCATCGTTTTGGATGACGCGGAATCGCTGGGGAAATTTATTGTCTTGGACGTTTTGCACGTTGACGCGCAGCTTACCGTCCTCCTGCAGCTGAGCGACCGGTGCGACCGAAATCGTCATCATGTTGTCGCGGACGATGGCGTCGAGCTCATCTTGGATTTCCTGGTGCGTTTTGCCCTCGGCCGTCGTAACCGAAGCGCCCGCCTCGGGTACGGGCTGCGACTGCCAAGCGTATAGTCCTACGGCGACAAGGGCACAGACGATGGCCAAGCAGGCAACGATGAGCTTCTTGCGACGACCCAGGCCTGCAAAGTGGGGTGGCTTCTTCGCGCTCATGCGGCATCCTTGGCGGTGTAGATGCGCGCAAAGGTGGACGGGTTCGCTCCAAAGAGCATGTGAAGCATCAGGCGGCGCGAGTAGACGAGCTCTTCGAAGTCGGGAGGGAACTCGATGTCGTGGATATGCGCGATGTGGTGGGCGAGCGCCGAGAACGACTCGGGGCTGCAGATCACATCGGTGGTAACGTGGTAGACCGTCGTATCGGGGAATGCCTCTTCGTCGAAAGGCAGGAGATGGGGATCGTCGTCGACTTCGATGGCGATGCCGTACTGGGGCCAGTAATATGCCATGGGAACCTCCCTGCTTCTGGGTCAAAACCTCTATCGGTTTTGGCTGTCGACGCCGACCGTATCAGCCGCTACTTGACCAATTTCTGACCAAATGCTTGACGGATTGGCGTCTCCGCAGGTAAAAGGCGGCAAAAAATACTCCAACTTTTTTCAAGCGACAATCGCGCGGTCGGCGACGGCGGGGCCATATGTGTCAAAAGCATCGTCTGCCGAGGAAATCAAGCCGCTCGCCGAATTGCACGAACGTAAAAATCGCCAATTATGGAGACGGTCTCGAACACGTCGACGAAACGATGCGGTAACATCTCCCTGCAAACACTGTAGTTAGCTAAAGGGGGAGTTCGCGTGTCTGCAACCATCAAACCCTTCACCGACGAGTTCGAAGAGTATGGTCGCGATGAGTCTCGCGCATCGGGCGAAGCATCGAGCATCTCGTTTCCGACAACGGAAAACGAGGTCCGTGCCATTTTGGAAAAGCTCCATGCCGAGCGTGTCCCGGTAACGGTTCAGGGCGCCCGAACCGGCCTTGCCGCCGGTGCCGTGCCCCACGGCGGGCATATCCTCAATACTTCCCGTATGAATCGCTACTTGGGCCTTCGTCGCGATGAACAAGGCCAATTTCTGCTGCGCGTGGAGCCGGGCGTTGTGCTCTCGGAGCTGCGCAAGCAGCTGAGCAAGAAGGTGCTGCCGACTGCTGGTTGGGACCAGGCATCGCTTGAGGCCTACGAGGAGTTCCAAGAGGCCCCCGAGCAGTTCTTTCCCACCGATCCCACCGAGACGTCTGCCTGTCTGGGCGGCATGGCGGCATGCAACGCCTCCGGCGCCCGCAGCTACGCTTACGGCCCCATGCGCCCACATATCACGGGACTCCACGTCGCGCTGGCTGATGGCGATTTGCTTGAGCTTCGGCGCGGCGAGGCTTTTGCCCAGGGCCGCCACCTGTCGCTCGTGACGGCAGCGGGCCGTGCACTCGAACTCGATCTTCCCGGATATACCATGCCCAAGACAAAAAATGCCTCAGGCTATTTCGTTGCGGACGAAATGGACGCCATCGACCTCTTTATCGGTGCGTGCGGCACGCTCGGCGTCATTACCGAGCTCGAGATCGCCCTGCAGGCGGCGCCTGCGGTCGTTTGGGGTGTGAGCTGCTTTTTCGATAGCGAAGACAAGGCCGTGTCCTTTACCGATTCCGTGCGTCCCGTCCTGTCCCATGCGGCTGCCATCGAGTACTTCGATGCTGGCGCCCTGGATATTCTACGTCGCCAGCGCGAGCAGTCGACGGCGTTTGCCTCGCTGCCGGCGCTCGACAAAGACGCCAAGGTCTGTGTCTATGTGGAGCTCGACTGCGACGACGAGGCGCAGGCGACTGAGGAGCTGTATCACTTGGGGTGGGTACTGGAGCTTGCGGGCGGCAGTGACGATGCGACATGGGTCGCGCGCACCGAGGTCGATCGCGAGTGTCAGCGATTCTTCCGCCATGCGGTCCCCGAGAGCGTCAACATGCTTATCGACGAGCGCCGCCGCACGGATCCCACCATCACCAAACTGGGCTCGGACATGTCGGTGCCCAACGCGCGCCTGGCCGATGTTGTTGCCCTCTATCGCCGTACGCTGGCCGAAAGCGGGCTTGAGTCTGCCGCCTGGGGACATATCGGCAACAACCATCTGCACGTGAACATCCTGCCGCGCGATGCACGGGACTATCGCCGCGGTGGAGAGCTCTTTGCCCAGTGGGCGGCCGAGGTCACGGCCATGGGCGGCGCCGTCTCCGCAGAACACGGCGTCGGCAAGATCAAGGCGGGCTTCTTGGAGACGATGTACGGCCACGAGGCCATGGTCGAATCGGCTCGACTCAAGCTGCAGCTCGACCCTGTTGGACAGCTCGGCCGCGGTAACCTGTTTTCGGAGAAGCTCTTGGATGAGCTCGTCCAGAAAGGGGGCGCGTGAAGATGAGCGATTTCCATATGGTGGTGTGCGTCAAGGCCGTGCCGGGCAGCACCGAGGTCAAGATGGACCCCAAGACCAATACCATCGTGCGCGATGGCAAGCAGGCGGTCATTAATCCCTTTGACGCGAGTGCTTTGGAATGCGCGCTGGCGCTGAAGGACGACTTTATCGGCTTTGGCATGGATGTGCGCGTGACGGTGGTGTCGATGGGCATCCCCGCGACCGAGTCACTGCTGCGCGACTGCATCGCCCGCGGTGCCGACGACGCGCTGCTGCTGACCGATCGCGCCTTTGCAGGTGCCGATACCCTGGCAACCACCTATGCCCTCAAGTGCGGCATCGAAGCGCTCGACGAGGACTTCGACCTGCTCATTTGCGGCAAGATGGCGGTGGATGGCGATACGGCCCAGATCGGTCCCGAGCTTGCCGGTGCCTTTGAGATTCCCTGCGTGACCGACGTGAGCTGCGTGCAAAGCGCGGGCTTTACGACGTGTGGCTCGCTGGCGCTCGTTCACGGATGCGATGCCGGCGAGGAGACGGTGTACCTTGAGATGCCGTGCGCGATGACGACCGCCAAGGAGATTGGCCAGTTGCGTATGCCGAGTATTGCCGGTATTCGCGCGGCAGAGGAGGCGGACGTGCGCGTGGTCAGTGCCGCCGACGTGAACGCCGATTCCTCGCGTTGTGGCCTTGCCGGATCACCGACGCAGGTCGTGCGCTCGTTTGTGCCCGACCGTGATCAAACGTGCGAGGCCGTTGAGGGAACGGCGTCCGAGCAGGCGGTAAAACTTGCCAAGATTATCGAGGGGATGGCATAGATGAGCGGACTGATTATCGATAGCGAAGCCTGTATCGGCTGCGGTCGCTGCGTTCGCGCCTGTGCCTCGGGCGGCATCGTAGTGGAAGGCGAGCGGCCCAACCGTTGCGCCCGCGTAACCGACGGCTGCATCCTATGCGGCGGATGTGTCGACGCCTGCCCCGTCAACGCTATCTCGATCGAGCGTGACGAGGCCGCTGGTGCGGTGGACCTTGATGCATATCGAGACATTTGGGTCTTCGTGCAGACTGACGAGCACGACGCCGTGGCTCCCGTGGCCTACGAGCTCATGGGCAAGGGGCGCGAGCTTGCCGATGCTCGCGGCTGCCGTCTGGTGGCACTGGTCGGCATGAGCCCCGAGGGCTCGCTCGGGGACCTGGAACATCTGGTTTGCGCCGGTGCGGACGAAGTCCTGGCCTGTCGTGACGAGCGTCTGCGCCAAAACGATGCGGAGGTCTATGCTCGCCTCATCTGCGATTTGGTAGCCGAACGCAAACCCGAGGCCATCTTATACGGCGCGACCGCTTTTGGCCGTGAACTGGCACCCGGCGTTGCCGTGCGTTTGCAGACGGGCCTTACGGCCGACTGCACCGTGCTTTCGATGGATACGGAGACGGGACTGCTGCAACAGACGCGTCCGGCGTTTGGCGGCAACCTGATGGCCACCATCGTCTGCCCCAATCATCGTCCCCAGATGGCAACAGTTCGTCCCGGCATCTTTAAGGCGCCCGACTTTGACTACGGCCGCTCCGGCACGATCACCCAGATATCACTTGCGGATGATGCTAAGGCTCGTGTCGAGATCTCGATTCCCGCCGAGGAGTGGGGACAGCAGGCTTCGATCGCCGATGCCGAGCGCCTGGTCGTGGTGGGTCGCGGCATTGGTTCCAAGAAAAATCTGCCGCTGATGCGAAGGCTCGCCGAGGCTCTGGGAGCCGAGCTTGGCTGCACGCGACCTGTCGTGGAGGCCGGCTGGTTGGAGTATCGCCATCAGATTGGCCAGACGGGCGTATCGGTTTCGCCCAAGCTTCTCGTGAGTATCGGTGTTTCGGGCGCCATCCAGCATCTTGCCGGCATCGGTGGGGCTGAGTGCATTATCGCCATCAACGAGGACCCGGATGCCCCCATTTTTGGTACTGCCCAGTACAAGGTTGTCGGCGATGCCGTCGAGGTCGTCGAGGAGCTGCTGGCTCAGCTTGAGCGCTAGGCGCGCGCCAGCCAGTCGCGCATCTCGTCCTTTAGGCGGCTCCAAGTTGCCTGCGTGGCGGGGTCGGTAAAGGGCCGCGTGATGCCAAAAGGCGCGTCGATCAGGCGGTAGATATCGCCCTGCTCGCGCGCCAGCGCGCGGCTCGCTGGATAGACGAGCTCAAATATAAAGCAGATGAGCCCCACCAGGTAGTCCGCCGGCTCGTTGCGCTCGTCGCGCGCGACGCAGCGGTGCTCGTCAAAGGCGGCAAGTGTCGGCGACGAGAAACGGCTGCCGAGAAACGTCTTCTCGTCCACCTTGAGGATGGTGTCGACAGTGCTGTCGGCGATGGTGCGCATAATGTCGATCTTGTCGCCATCGCGCACGATATCGCAGAAGCTTCGCGTGCGCTCGTCGAGCTGCGCGGGTAGACGGAAATCGCTGTGATAGGCAATGCTCGCTCGGATGAGCTCATCTTCTGCCGGGTCATCGATAAAGTCGCGGATGCTCGTTACGGCGGGTGCATCGGCGGGATTCTCGCCAAAGAGGACCTCGATGCCCAGCACCGCATGGCTCATGCTCTCGGCGTCCTTAAAGGTGTCCCAGCGTCGCAGCTGCTCAAAGCGGCCCATATCGTGCAGCAGGCCGCAAAGCCATGCCAGGTCAATATCTTCTGACGACCAGTCCTGCTCGCGCGCCACGGCATCGCATGTCTCGGCAACGTGGTACGTATGCTCGATTTTGAGCGCGATGCGTGGGTTGGTGGCGTCGTAGGCATCGGTGTAGCTTTTGAAGGCCGCGCGCGCCCGGTCTCGATCGATAGCTGTCATAATGACTTCCTAAAAAGTTGTGTCTTTCGATCCGGTGGCAATTGTAGGTGAACTCGGTCGCTGTCGGATGATGATTCTGCCGTATCGCTACATGCGGCTCGGAGACCTTGTCAGGATGAGAAGCGTATGGTGCTCAAAATCGTTAGAACCGTCTGGCCGGTGATGCTTACCTATGTTGCAATAGGCGCGCCGTGCGGAATGATCATGGGGCAGACGGGAATGGAGCCCTGGATGGTCTTTGCTCTGAGCAGCACGTTTGTGACGGGCAGCGGGCAATTTATGGTCTGCAACCTGTGGCTGGCGGGTGTGCCTGCAGCATCGATCGTCGCGAGCGTCGCCGCCATCTCCTCGCGTTTTGCGCTTTACTCGGCATCGATCGCGCCGCATCTGACGGGTGCCTCGAAGCGTCAGACGCTGGCTGTTGCCGCGACACTTACCGAGGAGGCATACGGCATCTCGCTTGCCAAGTTGGTTGAAGGGGAGGATTGGGGCCCGCGTGAGTCCTTCGTGCTCAACGTGATCCTTATCGCAACATGGGGCGTTTCGTGTACGACGGGCGCCATCGTCGGCGCCGTTGTCGATGTTCCCACCGCCATTGCAGCCTTTGTCTGCACCTCACTCTTTATCTGCCTGCTCTTTTCGCAACGGCTGTCGCGCGGCAACGTTGTCGCGGCGGTTTCGGGCGCGGTGTCCGTCGCCGTATGCAAGTTCTTGGGCCTCACGAATATTGCCGTGCCGGCAAGCGTCGTGGCCGGCATTGCCATTGCGTTGGCGTGCGATGCTGTATTTGACGGAAGAGGTGCCCGCGATGCCCGTTAACGAGTTCTTGGTTCTGTGGCTGTCGTCGTGGGCTGCTATTGCGTTCTTTCGCATCGCGCCGGCGTTCGCCTTGCGCGGGCGGACCCTGTCGCCCCGCATTACCGAGGCCCTGGGCTATATCCCGCCCGCTGCCTTTGCCGCGCTGGTCGCCAACGACTTGGTGAGTCCCGGCGCGTTCGACGCGGGGCTCTGGCCTGCCTTGGTTCCCTGGATTGCGGCCGCCGGCGTCGTGGTCGTGGCGGTCAAGACAAAATCGATGCTGTGGTGCTGCGTCTCGGGCATCGTACTCTATATCGTCTTGAGCCTTATATAGGGGTGGCGTCGCGGGCGCCGAATCTCGTTCCATCCCAACTTGTCGAATTTTTCACCGAGCTGGTCTATTTCTTCTGGTACCATGGTCAAACTTTACTGTAGCAAAGCGTGACGTGGGCTTTTGTACCCCGTCAGTGGAAATGGGGGTTTCATGGCACAGGAAGCAACCGCCAACGAGCAAAAGAAATTCAGGGTCCCGCGCATCCCGGGCGACATCATGATCTATCCGATGATCGTCGGTCTTTTACTCAACACCTTCTGCCCGCAGGTTTTTGAGATCGGCGGCTTCTTTACGGCTGCCTGCCGCGGTGGCTCCAATACCATCGTTGCCGCGATCCTGCTGTTTGTGGGCGCCGGCATCAGCTTTAAGTCCACGCCGGGCGCCATCAAGACCGGCATCGTCGTGCTGATTCCCAAGCTTGTTGTTGCGGCCGCCCTTGGCTTGGGTGTGGCATATTTCTTTAACGACAACTTCCTGGGCCTGAGCTCCGTGTCTATTATCGGCGGCATCACGTTTTGCAACATGGCGCTTTATACGGGCATCATGGGCGAGTTCGGCGATGAGTCCGAGCAGGGCGCCGTCGGTATCCTGTTCTTTACGGCCGGCCCCGCCGTCACGATGATCATCCTTGGTGTTTCGGGCCTTGCCAACATCCCTGTCGGTACTATCATCGGCTCCATTTTGCCGCTCGTTATCGGCATGGTTCTGGGCAACCTGTTCCCGTTTATCAAGAACCTGCTAGTTCCCGGTGCCAACCCTGCGATTGCCGTCATCGGATTTCAGCTTGGCGCGTCCATGAGCCTGTCGAGCTTTATCACTGGTGGTATTTCCGGCATCTTGCTGGGCCTTGTCACGCTGTTTGTCGTCGGTCCCATCACCTTTGCGTTCGAGCGCCTGTGCGGTGGTAACGGCAAGGCTGCCGTGGCTTGTTCCACCATCGCCGGCACGGCTATGACCACGCCGGTTGCTCTCGCCGAGGTCGCGCCGCGCTACGCCGAGCTTGCACCCACCGCGTACGCCCAGATCGCCACTGCCGTTATCATCACGGCAATCATGGCTCCGATTCTGACCGGCTGGGTCGACAAGAAGTTCTGCCAGGGCAAGGAGGACCTGTCGCCTGCCGGTGTCGAGGCCATCGAGGAGGCCGTCGCGACCGACATCGACGGCGAGTAACGGCCGTTACCGATAATTGATTCCGGCGTGCAATTCGCGCCGTCCGAGCGCCCGAACAGAAACTGTTTTGCAGTGATGTTCGGGCGCTTTGCTATGATTCCCTTTACCCCTGCGGAGTAAAGGGGTGTTTATTGCCCTGATTCGAATTGGGCGATTCTGACCATTCGGATATTGAAGGGATGGCGTCTAGTGGTTAAGGCACTCAAGATTGAGATATTCCTGCTATGCATGATTGTTCTTATCGGGCTTGCCGCGCGAAGTCGTCGCTCCTTGTTCTCGAGCACCCTGCAGCTATTGTTTAGCATGCTTGGCTACACCTCTGCCGCGTACATATTATTCGATATGATCTGGACGCTTTCGGATGGTGCGGACGGCACGTTGGGTATTGCTGCCAACTGGATTTCCAACGCGGTTTCGTTTTCGCTCTTTGCCATCGCGTGTCTCATTTGGTTTATCTATTCCGAGACGATGCAGGGCTCTCGCCTTGTGACCTCGCGCTATAGGGTGGTGCTTGTAACGTTGCCTACGGCTCTGGTGGTCGTGCTGGCTTTTACCAGTTACTGGACGCACGCCTTGTTCTATATCGATTCGCAGGGCGTGTATCGTCGCGGCTTTGCCTATATGATCCAGCCCATTGTCAGCTACTGTTACGTTATACATACGTCCCTGCATGCGTTTGTGCAATCTCGCAGGGTCGAGAGCCTGCAGACGAAGGCTATCTATCGAACCTTGGCATTTTTCGCCATTCCGGCCCTGGTGGGCGGTACCTTTCAGATCGTATACTCGGTGCCTGGCCTTTGTGTCGGCATAATGATTAGCATGTTGCTGCTCTATATCATCTGCCAGGAGCAACTGATCTCGACTGACCCGTTGACTGGACTCAACAACCGCAACCGTTTTGAGACCTATATGCTGTCGCTCTTTTCAAATGTGGATCAGGCCGAAGATGTATATCTGCTTATGATGGACGCTGACGGCTTTAAGCAGATTAACGATCGCTATGGACATGTGGAGGGCGACCATGCTCTTCAGGTTGTTGCGACGGCGCTCAAGGATGTCTGCTCGGCGTCTGGTGGCTTTATCGCGCGTTATGGTGGCGATGAGTTCGTGGTGCTCCAAAAGGCAGCGGCGGAACAGGATATCATGCATCTGTGTTCGGCGATTAACGACGAGCTCGCGCGCGCCGAGGTTCCGTATCTGTTGCGGATGTCCATCGGCTACGCACGGGTTGGTGATGGCGTCGATACCTGGCAAGACTTGCTTCGCGCTGCCGATGCGGAGCTCTATCGCGTCAAGGCCGAGAAAAAGAAAGCCGGCGTACAAATACGCTAGAAAAGGGGCATACGACCGCATTGATGGTCGTGCGCCCCTATTGCGTTGGCGGGATTAGTAGCGGCTGTCGAAGATACGCCTCGTCTTTTTCTTGGAACGAGGCAGTTCGCTAGGCCTTTTTGGGTTTGTTGACGATGATGATGCCGCCGCAGACCAACAGCAGGGCAACGATGACGGTAACGGGGCTCGTGCCAGCGCCCTCGCCGAGCAACAGCGCGCTCAGCAGCACACCAAAGACGGGGTTCATAAACCCAAAGACCGAGACGCGGCTGACGGGGTTGACGGCAAGCAGGCGCGACCACAGCGAGTAGGCGACCGCGGAGATAAGCGCCATGTAGATGATGAGCGCGATGGCGGGGGCAATCGCCGTGGGGGATAGCGCGCCGCCCATCAAAAAGCCGATGGCGGTGAGGACCAGGCCGCCGACCAAGAACTGCCACCCGGCAAGCAAGACGCCGTCGTGCTTGCGCGAGAAGATACCGATCAGGCAGGTCGAAAGGGCACCCGCGACGGTGGAGGCCAGGATAAAGCCCTCGCCGTCGAGCGCAAAGCCAAAGGTGCCGCCCGCGCCCGAAAGGTTGACGAGCGCGACACCGGCAAAGCCCAGTACGCAGCCGAGCACCTTGGCCGCATCGAGCTTTTCGGTGCGAAACGCCAGGGCGGCAAAGAGGATGGCTAGGAAGTTGGCGCTGGCCTCGATGATGGAGCTCGACATAGCGCTTGCACGGGAGAGACCAAGGTAGAAAAAGAAGTACTGGCCGATGGTCTGGAAGAGCGACAAGATGCAGATGGGCTTGATATCACGCGCTTGCGGAACGAGCGGTCGGCGTTGGGCCACGCTCATGCCAACAATGACCAGCATGCCGGCAAGGGTGAAGCGCAGACCCGCGAAGAGCAGCTGCGAGGCGCTGTCGTGCGCGGGAATGCCAAAGAGGCCGTAGCCGATCTTGATGCAGGGGAAGGCGGAGCCCCAGAGCGCGCAGCAAACGAGACAGCCCAGGATGAGTCCGGGCAGGGTGGCGAGATACGGCTTGCGGCTTTCCATGATGTCCTTTCTACATGCGCGAAGCAAAAAAGAACCCGCCACCGGATGTGTCGGTGGCGGGTGATGTTACCCGAAGGGATTGTACCCGATGGGAAAGGTTTAGGCGAAGTAGGCTACGCCGCTCTCAAAGATCGGCATGAACTTGTCGCCGGGGACATGCTCGGGCACGTTGCGGTACAGGTTGTCGCCGCGACGCTCGGCATGGCCCATCTTGCCCAGGACGCGGCCGTCGGGGCTCGGGATGCCCCCGCTGGCGGGTGCGGGGGCGGCATCTCGTC
>CABPWH010000030.1 GCA_902461085.1 uncultured Collinsella sp.
CCGCACGCAAAGAAGGCCACTTAATGTGGCCTTCGTCTTGCGCAGGACTGTCCGAGCAGCAAACCAAAACCATCTCGCCAGCCCAGCGACCACCCCTCCCAAAGATTTTCAAAAAAAGTTGTTGACGCGCGCGTAACGACTCGTCTAATATATCCCTTGCGCGATGGACCTGTAGCTCAGTTGGTTAGAGCGTCCGGCTGATAACCGGGAGGTCACAAGTTCGAATCTTGTCAGGTCCACCACTTTCTTTCGCAATAAACACCCCAGCGAGAGCCGAGTCGCCGCTGGGGTGTTTATTACTGTCTCCGTGGGGGTTTAGCTCAGCTGGGAGAGCGCGGGCTTTGCAAGCCTGAGGTCAGGGGTTCGATCCCCCTAACCTCCACCATGATGGACCTGTAGCTCAGTTGGTTAGAGCGTCCGGCTGATAACCGGGAGGTCACAAGTTCGAATCTTGTCAGGTCCACCATCAAAACTGTGAAGAGCCCTGGGGCATTGCCTCGGGGCTTTTTTCTTGTCTGCGATAAATCTCATTTTGGTTTTGTGTGCTGTGCGAAAGTTTGGGTAGTATAGCTATTCAATGCGGCGGACTGCCGCGTGTTAACCGCTACGTACCGGAGGTGTTCCATGGTTCGTGTCGACATAGAGACCATCGTCATGGCCGCCGGTCCCGTGCCATCGCTTATCGTGCTTCGCGAGCGCTGCAGCAAATCGGACTCGCCCGCGCCACTGCGTTCCCTTTCCATTCAGACTGGTTCGTTTGAAGCTGCTGCCATCAGCCGCGGCATCGATAGCGGTCGCGCCGAGCGCCCGATTACCCATGACCTGTTGCTCGATACTGTTGGTGCCCTGGGTGCCAAGCTCGAACGCATCGAAATCGTTCGCGCCGAGCCGCCCGTGTTTTACGCGACGGTTGTCGTGTTGGCCGATGGCAACGAGCATAAGATCGATGCGCGTCCGAGCGACGCCATCGCCCTCGCCGTACGCAGTAATGCCCCCATGTTCGTTGAAGACGACATTATGAATCGCCTGGGCACCGTTTCTGCCCATGCCGAGGAAGTTGACGACGAGCGGGAGTTCGAGAAGTTCGACGAGTTCGTCCATACGCTCTCCCCCGATGACTTCTAAATGTGGGGCGGCCAGGCTGCGGAGCGTTCGCTGATGGCCGGCGGTATGTCGGCTGAGGCGGCGGCCATTGCGCGCGAGGCCCAGATGCGCTCGGAGGCTTCTGAGGCGGCTCGCATTGCCTATGTGACGCAGGCCCGCACGCTTCGCGAACGCCGCGGCTCGTTAATCAAGATGGTTGTCGTCTCCGCCCTTGTCGCGGCAATCTGCTCGCGCCTTCGTGGTACAGTTGGTGCGCTTGGGTTTTCGATCTCTACGGGCCTCGTGATCTGGGGTGTGGTCGATGCGGTCATGCTGACCAGTCAGATCAAGGTGCTCGACAAGCGCGCGATGGATATGATGCGCACCCGCGACGCTGCCGCTAAGATCGCCGCCGAGGCACAAGAACTGTAATGACGCCAGACTCGATGGGAAGGTCTAAAGATGGCACAGGATATGCAGGACGCCGGTAACGTCTCCGCCGAGCTCGACGCCATGGTGTGTGACCTGATTGGTGCGTTCTTGGACGACCTTGCCGCCGGCGAGAATCCGGGCGTAGTTGTGGCGATTGAGGACGCTGCTTCCAACCGATATCTGGCGGCGCTCGACGAGGACGGCGAAGAGGCGTGCCTGGAGGCGGCCACCAACTTTATTTCCGAGCACAAGATGGGTCTTAAGGACGAGGGCCTGGGCCGTATCGCCCGCTATGCCATCGGCTACACCGGCTGCGTCGAGATTGACGGCGGCTATCACGATGCTCTGCTCGTGAGCTTCTTCGAAACCACGCTCGAGAGTGGTTTTTCGGCATATGTGCTGTATGAGGGCATGGGCGCCGGCGATGGTTTTATGTGGAGCGACCCTGAACCTGCAGGTGAGGAAACCCCTCTCATCTAAAATCGCTAAAATAAACGAGTTTTCGGTAAAAGGCTCAATATTCCCGCTGAGCGTTGTGCTGCTGGGCGGGTCGCATACGCGTGCCGTTTGTATATGGATAGAAGATAGGGGAACTACATGCGCGTAGACAATCTGAGGAACATCGCCATCATCGCCCACGTCGACCACGGCAAGACGACGATGGTCGACAAGCTCCTGCGTGCCACGGACGCCTTCCGTGCCAACCAGCAGGTCGAGGACCGCGTCCTGGATTCTAACGACCAGGAGCGCGAGCGCGGCATCACGATTCTCGCCAAGAACATCTCTATCGAGTACAAGGACGTTAAGATCAACGTCATCGACACTCCGGGCCACGCCGACTTCGGCGGCGAGGTCGAGCGCGTGCTGCGTATGGCCGACGGCGCCCTGCTGCTGGTCGACGCCTTTGAGGGCCCCATGCCCCAGACCCGCTTTGTGCTGCGTCACGCTATCGACACCGGCCTTAAGATCATGATCGTCATCAACAAGATCGACCGTCCGGGCGCCAACCCCGAGAAGGCCTACAACGACTGCCTGGACCTCATGGCCGACCTGGGCGCCACCGACGACCAGCTTGAGTTCGCCATGGAGCACGTGGTCTACGCCAGCGCCATGAACGGCTTTGCCCGTCTTGACCCCAACGACGGCAACATGGACATGTACCCGCTGCTCGATATGATTATCGACGACATGCCCGCGCCCGAGGTTGACGAGAACGCCCCGCTGGCCATGCAGTGCGTGACCATCGACCACTCCAACTTCGTCGGCCGCATCGGTATCGGCCGCGTGTACTCTGGCGCCATCCACCAGGGCGACCAGATCCTGGTTGTCAAGAACGACGGCTCCAGCGCTACCGCCACCGTCAAGCAGCTCTTTACCTTCGACTACCTGGGCCGTACCGAGTGCCAGGAAGTCGGCGCTGGCGACATCGCCGCTGTCGTGGGTATCGACCGCACCGATATCGGCGATGTCTACACCGATCCCGAGAACCCCGTCGAGCTCGAGCCCATTGAGATCGACCCGCCGACCCTGTCTATCGTCTTTGAGGCTTCGACCTCCCCGCTCGTCGGTCGCGACGGCGACATCGTGGGCGCCCGTCAGCTCAAGGAGCGCCTGTTCAACGAGGCCGAGAACAACGTGACCATGAAGATCGAGGAGCTCGAGGACAAGAGCGGCGTCGAGGTCTCGGGCCGCGGCATCCTGCACCTGTCCGTCCTGATGGAGTCCATGCGCCGCGAGGGCTTTGAGTTCCAGGTCGGCCGTCCCCGCGTTCTGTTTAAGAAGGACGAGAACGGCAACAAGATGGAGCCTGTCGAGCAGGCCGTCGTTGAGTGCCCGGACGAGTACTCAGGCAAGGTCGTTGAGGTCTTCGGCACCTCCGGCGGCATCATGACGAGCATGGATACCTCGGGCATCGTGACGCACCTCGAGTTTAAGATCCCGACCCGCGGCATCATGGGTCTTAAGAACCGCATCATGAACGTCACCCACGGCGAGGGCGTGTTCTACCACACCTTCCTGGAGTACGGTCCCTACGCCGGCGAGATCGGCAACCGTCAGAACGGCGCCATGATCTCCATGACCACCGAGAAGGCCGTTGCCTATGCTCTGGGTACGCTGCAGGAGCGCGGCCAGCTTTTTGTTGAGCCGGGCACCGAGTGCTACGAGGGCATGATCGTGGGCGAGCGCAGCAAGGCTGGCGACATGGTCGTCAACATCGCCCGTACCAAGAACCTGGGCAACCAGCGTTCCTCGACCTCCGATATCTCCGTCCAGCTGGTGCCGCCCCGCACCTTCTCGCTGGAGGAGGCGCTGGAGTACATCGCCGACGACGAGCTGGTCGAGATTACTCCCAAGAACATCCGCCTGCGCAAGCGTCTGCTCAATGCCACCGACCGCAAGAAGGCCGCCGTCCGCGCCGGTCAGGTCAACAAATAAGCGCTGGGCTTTATAGCGTCTAACAAGAAAGGGCGTCGACCGCAATGGTCGGCGCCCTTTTTGTGCATAGGGACTGAGCTGGTCTGCACCACCACAAAGGTGCCTGGTCCCTTTGTGGTGGTTGGCGGCTAAGCGGTGGGGAGTCCTGGCGTGTTAGCCGGCTGCTGCGGCTTGACGCGGGCGTTGCGCCAGATGATTTGGATGATGTAACCGAGCATAAAGACAAAGGCCACGCCGCTGATGAAGTCACCTACGAGGGGAAGCCCCGTGAGGGCGCCTGCGATTACGCCGCCCACGGCTGCCATGGCGTAGCGGTTTTGGTTGTGTCCAACCATGCGGGCGATCGCGCACCCCGCAAAGGCACTCGACATCAACGCGATGCCGATAACGCCGCACAAGAGGGTTCCGGCAAGCGACAGACCAGCGATAGAGATAATCAGCAGTAGGACGGCGGGGACGATAGCAATCGTGACCAGAAGACCGCTCACCCACAGGGGCATGGAGCGCTGGTGGAGCATGCCGGCGGCGCTGGCGGTCGCGCGCGGAAAGATGAGCTCGAGCAGCAGAGCGACAAAGCAGGTCGAGAGTGCCGCGGCGACGATACCGCCGATGACATCGTTAACGGTGGAAGTATCCTCGTTCTCGGTGCGGTCGATCTTGAGCGCACCGACCTCGGCTCCCGCGGCGCGCTCGGGGTCCTCGGAGACGTGCGCGTTCACGGTGCCGGTGATGTGGGCGTTCTTGCCCAGGATGAGCTTGTCGGCCCAAACCTCGACATCGCCCTTGACGGTGCCATCGATGTTCACCGTGTCGCCCGCAAGCGCTGCCGACTTGGTAGAGCCGCGCAGGGCAACCGTCTCGCCTATCGCATAGAAACAGTTGGCGGTGCTGTCGGAATTGAGCACGACATGCTGACCGACGACCGTGACGCTGCCATCAACCGTGGTCTTGGCAACATCGATGGTGCGCGCCGCAAGACGAATGGCGCCGCCCACTGTGCAGTCGCGAATCGAGAGGGTATCGCCCGCGGCGATGATATCGCGGTCGATGGACGTATCGTCCAAGTTGAGGGCCTGACCGGCCCAGTACAGGTCGCCTTCGACGCCGGACGGATTGGCGTCATTGTCGGTCGCAAGTACGTTTCCAGCGGTGTCCGTGCCGGCGAACGACGCCGTGGGAAGTGCGGTGAGCGCGAGCGCGATGAGCGCGAATGCCATAAGCAGGCAGCGACGCATCTTGTGTGACGGCGCCGTCACGGTTTGATTGAAAGCCATGGTTGATCCTTTTGTTAGGTGTTCGGCATATACCTAACAGGGTACCCAACGCGTGGGCGCTCTAAAAGAGCCTCTCGGTTGCATTTCGAAGGGTCGTGCCATGCTGTCTACTTTTTACGGTGCAAGAAGCGCGCGATATCTTCTTCGGTGGGGCTTTTGATATCAAAGCGCAGCGAGAGCCAGCGCAGACCCATGGTCACGACAACGCATACGACCAGCGCGGCGACATTGCTCATGATGCCGCTCATAACGAGGCACACATAGCTTGTCGATCCGGCGATGGCGGCGATGGCATAAAAGTTAGTACGTTGGAAAATGCCCGGGACCACGCCCATAAAGCCGTCGCGCAACATGCCGCCGCCCACCGCGGTGAAAAAGCCCATCATGATGCACACCGCCGGCGCAAAGCCGTAGACCAGCGCCTTGTCTGCTCCAGTGGCGGCGTAGATGCCGACCGAGATGATGTCGAGCAGGGGAATGAGTTTTTCGGGTTTGTCGACGATTGCCGGGAAAATATAGATGATGGCTGCCGTGGCAATGGAAAGCGGGAGTGCCATCGGCTGGTTGAGGATGTAGACGTTGCCTACCTGCAGCGTCATATCGCGCAAAAGACCGCCGCCCAGACCGCAGACCACCGCGAGCGCAACTGCACCCACCAGGTCGAGTTTGTGCTCGCGCGCAACCAGCACACCCGAGATCGATGCAGCGACAACGGCGAACATCTCGAGCCAAAAGGGGATAGCGACCATGGCATCAGAGGCATGTGGGGTAACGGTCATAGCGGCGACGACGGGCAAGATGGGGTCCTTTGGGTTGCGGGTTTAGACAATGCCCGTACATAGTACATGTTCGGCGCCGATTGCGATCCTATTGCTCGGCAAACGGTCGGGACTGGATGCGGGCGTAGGCACCAAACGTGTACATCAGCCTCCAAAGATGTCAAAAAATGTCGGTTTTGGAGGGTGATGTACATGTTTTGGTTGGGGTGTGCTGGGATGACGCTACTCGGAAGGCGTGTCTTCGCCCTGCGCGCTCTTCCAGTTGCGGATAAGTGCCTTGCGCAGTTCGTTTTGCTTTCGCTGGTACTCGGCGTCCGTGCAGCGGGGCATACCGAGTGCTTCGCGAATGCTGTTCATGGCGCGATGAAAGGCAAGTTGACTTGCGAACTGTGCCGAGGTGAGCGCAACGATTCGATATCCCATTTGGGCGAGTACGGCCTCTCGTTCCGCATCTGCGCCCTTGCGCTCGGTCTCGTCGTGAAAACCGCCCTTATATTCGATGCCGAGTTCTCTGCGCTGATAAGTAACAAGAGCGTCGATTTTGAGCGATCGGGCTTTTGTGCAATGCCAGAGACGTTGAGGGATTTCGAGCGGTTTGTTGAGTTCGATACCTCGGATGCCAACGCCGCCTTCGCTTGTTGGGAGCGAGAGGGCGATGGACGATGCGGTCTCCATGGGCGAGGCTGAGTGGTCGTAGATGTGTCTGAGCGCGAGTCTGGCGCGTGTGGCGCCGGGTTTGCCGGGGTGCCGATCGAGCAGCTCGACAATTTCGTCCTTGGAGGTGGTGGCTGGTTGCTCGGTGTAAGGGTCGGAGGAATTGAGCCCCATGCGATAGTCGCCGCAAACTTCGTAACCATACTCGAGGTATTCGATCCTATCCATCCACTCGGCAGCGAGCACGAAGGTGAAGGCTTCGTCGGTGATAAAGATGCCGGGCGTAAGCTCGCCAATATGGTCGTAGGGTAGGTTTTGGCCGAGAACGTGGCAAGTGACACCGTTGGCGCGAATTCGCTCGAAAGCAAATACTACGGAGATGTCGATAGTCTTGAGCATGGTGGACGGAATACCGCAGTCGGTAAGTGCCTGGCGAATGCGCGCGATGCGTTGCTGGGTAGAGAGGCCCCGCACACCTATCTGGTAGTCGCGTTGTGCGACGGCTTGAACCAGGTTCCGCGGCGCATGATGGATGAGCCACGCCGTTTTATGCGAAATGAGAACAGGAGTATCCATTGGGGACCTCTCGCTTCGAGCTGACACCAAAATCTTATGTCCGTTGAGGTGGGGAAATATACCGGATGCGAGCAAATCGACTCATGCTCGGTGCGCGTCATACGCAAACATGTACATCACACTCCAAAAAAGACATTTTTTGACATCTTTGGAGGGTGGTGTACATGTTTGGTTGGGACGTGCGGTCAAGGGGGATCCGATAACAAAAAAAGCCCCATTGCTGGGGCTTATACCATCTAATGGCGGAGGAGGAGGGATTCGAACCCTCGTGACCTTATACAGGCCAAACGGTTTTCGAGACCGCCGCATTCAACCACTCTGCCACCCCTCCGCGTGGGGTAAAAACAAAGCAGGCTCGAAGGCCTGCTTTGGAATTAACTGGCGGAGAGTCAGGGATTTGAACCCTGGAGACGCTTTTGACGCCTACACGATTTCCAATCGTGCTCCTTCGGCCACTCGGACAACTCTCCGTTAAATGCGAAAGTCAGTATACACGAGGAATCGCAAAGTGCAAACAGAAAAGTTGGCATTTTTTAAAACGCTTGGCCGCGTTTGGCGTTGCAGCGGGGTTTGAGATGCCAAAAAACGGCTTCCGACCAGCGTAGTTGATCAACTCAATTGTTCAAAAGGGGTATTTATAAGCGATTTGGCAATGAATTTAAAAATCTTTGGGTGGTGCTGTGGGCCACTGGTATGCATTTTGCGACCACAACCATGCGCCCGTTGACCTGCGACTTGGCTCAGCTTGTCCTCACGGCACCGTATCTTGTCCACAGATCCGTCAAGCTTTTGGTCAGCATTTGGTTGGAATGCGCATGAAACGTCGTGCGAGTATGGGCATATGTGGAGGTCATGAGGTTGTAGCTGCATATTCTTGCAGCCTAGGAGGTTGAAAGATATTATTACCAAGTCTTTTCCTGCTTCAGGCGCACCTTCACGACCTGAAGCCACATTTGCCCAGAGGAGGTGACAATATGAAGGCTTATGAACTGCTGTTCTTTGTTGACCCGTCGCTCGACCCCGAGACTCGTCTCGCTGTTATGAAGCGTATCGATACCACGATCGCTGAGGGCGCTGGCAAGGTCGACTCCGTTGACGAGTGGGGCAAGCGCAAGCTCGCCTACGAGATCAACGACCTCACCGATGGTGACTACACCCTCATCAACTTCCACGCAGATCCTACCCAGATCGCCGAGCTTGATCGCGTCCTGCGCATCACCGACGCTGTGGTCCGCCACATGATCGTCCGTCGCGACGACCAGGAGTAAGACTGTCGTTTTGGACTGGGCTTGTGCCCCAAGAGGAAGTAGTGAGTTATGAGCATCAATCGAGTGAACATCACCGGTAACCTCACCCGCGATCCCGAGCTGCGCGCCACCGCCGGCGGAACCCAGGTTCTGTCCTTTGGCGTCGCCGTGAACGATCGTCGCCGCAACGCGCAGACTGGCGAGTGGGAGGACTATCCCAACTTTGTCGACTGCACCATGTTCGGCACCCGCGCCGAGGCCGTGAGCCGTTTCCTGGCAAAGGGAAACAAGGTCGCGATCGAGGGCAAGCTGCGCTACAGCTCTTGGGAGCGCGACGGCCAGCGCCGGAGCAAGCTTGAGGTCATCGTCGATGAGATCGAGTTTATGAGCTCCCGTGGTGGCCAGGGTGGCTACGATCAGGGCGGTTACGCCCCCGCAGCTCCCGCGCCCGCAGCACGTCCTGCCGCGCCGGTGGCTACGCCGCCCGCGGTCGACGTCTACGATGAGGACATCCCGTTCTAAGGGTTGTTCACCTATTTTTGAGTGAGAGGCGGCTTCGGTTCGCCGAAGTTGCCAAATGAAAGGTATTTTGACATGGCTAATGATTTTTCTGCACGTCAGCCGCGTCGTAAGTACTGCCAGTTCTGCAAGGAGAACACTGAGTTCATCGACTATAAGGACACTCAGCTTCTCCGTAAGTACATGACCGACCGTGGCAAGATCAAGCCCCGTCGCGTCACTGGCGCTTGCACGCAGCATCAGCATGACATCGCCAACGCCATCAAGCGCGCCCGCGAGATGGCTCTCCTGCCGTACACCGTCCCCGTGGTTTCCTCTCGTGGCAACCGCGACCGCGGCTAAGAAGGGAGACGCATCATGAAGGTTATTCTTCTCGATGAGATCAAGGGCAAGGGCGGCGAGGGTGACGTCGTAGAGGTCGCTCAGGGTTACGCTGAGAACTTCCTGTTCCCCAAGAAGCTCGCTGTTGCCGCCACCAAGGGCAACCTCAAGCAGCTTGACGAGCGTCGCAACAACATCGCCAAGCGCGAGGCCGTCCGTCTGGCTACCGCCAACGAGACCAAGGCTGCCTTCGAGGGCAAGACGGTCACCGTTGACGTCAAGGTCGGCGACGAGGGCATCCTCTTTGGCTCCGTTACCGCCGCTATGGTCGCTGACGCCATCAAGGCTCAGCTCGGTATGGACATCGACCGCAAGCGCGTCGAGCTCGGTAAGCCCATCAAGGTTGCCGGTGCCCACACCGTTGCCATCTCGCTGTACCGCGAGATCAAGGCCGAGGTTGTCGTTCTCGTCGGCGTTACCGCCGAGGAGCTCGCTGCCGAGGCTGAGGTCGAGGAGGCCGCTGAGGTCGCCGAGGCCGAGACCGCCGAGGTCGAGACTGAGGCTGCTGCCGAGTAGCATTTGCTGCAACGCAACAATCTTGTTCTAAGAAGGGCGCTCTGGGAAACCAGGGCGCCCTTTTGTTTTTTGCGCTGAGTGAGTGTCATGGTGAACGTTGCGTCGAAGTCCTATATACAGGACCGTTCATCCGTTTGGTTCGGTGATGATTGGCGGCGCGCGGCGCGTTTTGGGACCGTGGCTGATACTATGGATGCTCGCAAGCGATATGAATGAGGATGCTCATGGCATATGACGATAGGGAGACGGCGCTGACGGTCGAGGACCGCGGCTCAAAGTTGGGTCTTCCCCAAAACCAAGATGCAGAGGCCAATGTACTGGCCGCTATGCTGCTATCGCCCGAGGTGGTCGAAGAGGCCCAGGTCGAGCTGCAGCCCGATGATTTCTACCGGCCCATTCATAAGACCATCTACACCGCGATGGTCGATATGTACAACAGCCGCATTCCCATCGACTCCATCTCGCTGATCGATTACCTGCGAAGCATCAACAAGCTCGATGCCGTGGGCGGCGAGGCGTACATTTTGGAGCTGATGGGGCAGACGCTGTCGCTCGTGAACTGGCAGCACCATGCCGCCATCGTTCGTCGCGATTCGATGCTGCGCGAGCTGATCGGCGCCACCAACGAGATCAACGCGCTGGCATATAACGCCCCCACCGACACCAAAGAGGTCGTGGAGCTAGCCGAGAGCAAGCTGCTCAAGGTCACGGCACGCGAGGTCAAGTCGAGCTACAAGACGCTGACCGAGTTTATGGTTGAGGCCTATAACGAGGCCGAGGAAGTGTGTCAGGCCGGTGGTCAGGCTGCGGGCGTGCCCACGGGCTTCCCGTCACTCGACCGCATGCTCATGGGCTTCCGCGAGGGCCAGCTCATCATTATCGGCGCCCGCCCTGCTGTGGGTAAGACGTCGTTCGCCCTGAATCTGGCGCTCAACGCTGCCGCTGCCGGTTATACCGTCGGCTTCTTCTCGCTGGAGATGTCGGGCAAAGAAATTGCCCAGCGTCTGATTTGCGCCTACGCCATGATCTCGATCAGTGACTTCCGCATGGGCCGCATTAGCCCCGAGCAGTGGGCCAATATCAACGAGGCCACGCAGACCTTGTCCAAGCTCGATATTCTGATTGACGATACGCCCGGCACCACAGTGACCGAGATTCGCGCCAAGAGCCGCCGCATGCTCCATAACAAGGAGAAGGCAATCATCATCCTGGACTACCTGCAGCTGGTGAGTCCTCCGCCGGGACGCCGCTCCGAGAGCCGTACCGTCGAGGTTTCGGAGATGTCGCGTGGTCTGAAGATCATGGCCAAGGAGCTCAAGATCCCGCTCATCGCGCTGTCGCAGCTCTCGCGTCAGGTCGAATCCCGTACCGGCAAGCGCCCGCAGCTTTCCGACCTTCGTGAATCGGGCTCCATCGAGCAGGACGCCGATATCGTTATGTTCTTGGACCGCTCCGCCGACGAGGCCGAGGCCTCGCGCGACGATCGACCCGACGAGGGCGTTACGCGTATCGTCGTGGCCAAGAACCGTTCGGGCCCGATCGGCGACGTCGATCTGATGTTCCTGCCGGCATCCACCAAGTTCTATGAGCTTGATGGGGCACATGCCGAGGAGTAGGACAGGCGCCCGTTGCACGGGTATACTGGGAATGTTTTGTGCTTCTGCGTGCCGGCGTGGCGCGTAGACAGTCCATGAATGTAAGGAGTAAACATGCCGTCAACCGTTTTGGTCGGTGCCCAGTGGGGCGATGAGGGCAAAGGTAAGATTTGCGACCTGGTCGCCGGCGACTTCGATGCCGTCGTGCGCTACTCGGGAGGCAACAACGCCGGCCACACCATCGTCGTCAACGGCAAGAAGTACGGCCTGCACCAGGTGCCCTCCGGCATCATGTATTCCGATCACGTGTCGGTGATCGGTAACGGCTGCGTCGTCAACCCCAAGGTTGTCCTTGAGGAGATCGATATGTTCGAGGCCGACGGCATCACCACCAAGAACCTCAAGATTAGCGGCAACGCGCATGTCATCATGCCGTACCACATCGATCTGGATGGCGCCTTTGAGCAGAAGCTCGGCAAGAAGAACATCGGTACCACCAAGCGCGGCATCGGTCCGTGCTATCAGGACAAGATGGCGCGCATTGGCCTGCGCATGCAGGACATGCTGGACGAGGCACTGTTCCGCGACAAGCTGGAGACCGCTCTCGCCCGCGTGAACCCCGAGCTCGAGCTCATCTACAACCTGCCCACCTACACCGTGGACCAGATTTGCGACGAGTACCTGCCGATGGCCGAGCGCCTGCGTCCCTACATCACCGAGACGAGCCTGCTGCTCAACAACATGATCGATGAGGGCAAGAACCTGCTGTTTGAGGGCGCCCAGGCGACGCTGCTCGACATCGACCACGGCACCTATCCGTACGTGACGTCTTCCAACTGCACCGCCGGCGGTGCCATCACCGGCTCTGGCGTGGGCATGAAGAACGTCGACCGCGTGCTGGGCGTCATGAAGGCCTATATCACCCGCGTCGGTTCGGGCCCCATGCCCACCGAGCTTTCCTATGAGTCCGAGGCCGGCCACACGCTGACCGAGGAGGGCTATGAGTACGGCGTGACCACCGGTCGCCGTCGTCGTTGCGGCTGGTTTGACGGCCCTATCGCCAACTATGCCTCGCGCGTCAACGGCCTCACCGACATCGCCGTGACCAAGCTCGACGTGCTTTCGGCTTTCGACACCATCAAGGTGTGCGTTGCCTACGACGTCGATGGCGAGCGTTACACGAGCGTGCCCGAACACCAGGTGCGCTTTGAGCATGCCAAGCCCATCTACGAGGAGCTCCCTGGCTGGAAGTGCGATATCACCGGTTGCCGCAGCTTTGAGGAGCTGCCGCAGGAGGCTCAGGACTACGTGGCGTTTATCGAGGATCTGGCACACACCCGCGTGACGTTCATTGGCGTTGGCGCTGGTCGCGAGCAGATCATCAACCGATTCTGGAAGTAATCGGGACTATTTGGTTATTGCGATATACCCCTTTGCAGCCCGGACGGGCGGCCGAGGGGTATATTTGCTTGCAAAGGGCTCGCGCGGAGCGGGCCGTTCATCCATAGAGGAGGCACCCTTGAAGGCGGACACTCAAACCATCGACATCCTGTTGTTGGGCAGCGGCGGCCGTGAGCATGCTTTGGCAGCCAAGCTCGCAGCATCACCGCGCGCCGGCAAGCTCTACATTGCGCCGGGCAACGGCGGCACCGCGAGCTGCGGCGAGAACGTTGTTCTCGACGACTGCGATCCTGCGGCCGTGGCGGCGTTTGCGCAGAGCCACGGATGCGGACTTGTGGTAATTGGCCCCGAGGCTCCGCTCGTGGCGGGCGTGGCCGACGCCGTGCGCGCGGCGGGTATTCCCTGCTTTGGCCCGGGTGCCGAGGGCGCCCAGATGGAGGGCTCCAAGCTGTTCTCCAAGCAGCTCATGGAGCGCGCCGGTATCCCTACGGCGGCCTACGGCTCGTTTACCGACGAGGCTTCGGCTCTCGCCTACGTGCGCGAGCAGGGCGCCCCGCTGGTCGTCAAGGCCGACGGCCTTGCCGCGGGCAAGGGCGTTATCGTGGCAACCGAGCTTGCGCAGGCCGAGGAGGCCGTGCGCGAGTGTTTTGGCGGCACCTTTGGCG
Organism: uncultured Collinsella sp.; assembly: GCA_902461085.1. GTDB lineage: Bacteria > Actinomycetota > Coriobacteriia > Coriobacteriales > Coriobacteriaceae > Collinsella. Next base: position 13,559 of record CABPWH010000030.1, read on the forward strand.
ATGCCGGCAACACCGTGGTTATCGAGGAGATGCTCGTTGGCCCCGAGTGCTCGCTGCTGGCCTTTACCGACGGCAAGACCGTTCGCCCCATGGCCACCTCGCAGGACCACAAGCGCGCGCTCGAGGGCGACAAGGGCCCCAACACCGGTGGCATGGGCGTCTACAGCCCGGTGCCCATCGTGACTGACGAGGAGCACGCCACGATGGTGAAGGTCATGGAGCAGACCGTGGCCGAGCTCGCTGTCGAGGGTATCGACTACCGCGGCTGCCTGTACGGCGGCTTTATGCTCACGCCTGCCGGCCCCAAGGTGCTGGAGTTCAATGCCCGCTTTGGCGACCCCGAGACGCAGGTCGTGCTGCCGCGCCTTAAGAACGACCTGGTCGAGGTCATGCTGGCTTGTGCCAACTGCGAGCTCGATCAGATTGAGCTCGACTGGCGTGACGAGTGGGCCGTGGCCGTTGTCCTGACGAGCGCGGGCTATCCCGGCAGCTACGAGAAGGGCAAAGTCATCACCGGCATCGCCGACGCCGAGGCCATGGAGAACGTGACCGTGTACCATGCCGGCACCGCCGTGGTGGACGGCCGGCTCGTGACCAACGGCGGCCGTGTGCTTGCCGTGACCGCGCTGGGCGATACGTTTGAGAACGCCCGCAACCTTGCCTACGAGGCCTGCGAGAAGATTGATTTTGAGGGCAAGACCCTGCGTCACGACATCGGCCTGCGCGCGCTGCGCGGCCGCGACGCCTGGGATGCCTAAAATCCGAGAGGAATGAGACGGATGGACGAGAAGAACGAAGAGCTCGTGGACGCGCAGATCGTCGAAGAGGACAGCCGCGTGTATGGGCACGCCGAGGGCGAGCCTGGTGGCGAGGTCGCTGACGAGCCGGCGCTGGTACTGGGCGATGACGACCCGCACGATGCCGAGCTGCACGAGAAGATTCTTTCGGAGGAGTGCGCCTGGAAGGGCAAGATCCTCGATGTCCACCGTCTTGAGGTTGAGCTGCCCAACGGTCGCCGCAGCGCCCGCGATATCGTTCGCCATCCGGGTGCGGCGGCTGTTGTGGCACTGACCGAGAGCGGCAAGATCGTACTGGTGCGTCAGTACCGCACCGCCATCGACCGCGTGACGGTCGAGATTCCCGCCGGCAAGCTCGATCCAGGCGAGGACCCGCTCGATTGCGCCAAGCGCGAGCTGCATGAGGAGACGGGCTTTAGGGCTGGTCGCATTCGCTTTTTGACGTCGATTGTCACGTCCTGTGGCTTCTGTGACGAGATCATTCACATCTACCTGGCCACCAAGCTCGAGTTCGATGCACCCAACCCCGATGATGACGAGTTTGTCAACGTGGACCTCGTGCCGCTGCACGAGCTGATCGACGCCGTGCTCGACGGCAAGATCGAAGACGCCAAGACCGTCGTAGGCGCCTTGGCCTGCGATAGCATCGCGCACCGCCTTGGGGGCACGGAGTTTTAACGAGTGGGGATAGCCCTGGGACAAGTACTACTGATTGCTTTGTTCCAGGGCCTTACGTTGCTGATATTTCTTTGAGGATCACATGCTGAAGAGGTTTCTTTCGTATTACGAGCCCCAGATGGGGCTTTTTGTTGCTGATACTGTTTGTGCTCTGGTGCTTGCCGCCATTGACCTGGCGTTCCCCATTATTCTGCGCAATTTGACCGGTGGGCTATTTACTCAGGGTCAGGCTGCCATTATGCAGGCGCTCGGCATGATCGCGGTGGGCTTGGTGCTGATGTATGCCGTCCGCTGCGCCTGCCGCTATTTTGTGAGCTATTGGGGTCACGTGATGGGCGCGCGTATGGAGTCCAAAATGCGCGAGGACCTGTTCGACCAGTATGAGCGCTTTAGCTTTGCATACTTCGACCGCAACAGCTCGGGCGACATGATGAGCCGCGTGGTCAACGACCTGTTCGATATCTGCGAGGCGGCGCACCACGTGCCCGAGTGGATCATCATCTGCGGCATCGAGATCATCGGCTCATTTGTGATCCTCTTTACCATTGCCCCGGTGCTGGCGCTCGCCATGGCCGTGGTGACGGCGGCGTTTGCGGTCATCATGTTTTGGCAGAACATGCGCATGCGCGAGGTCTTTAGCGACAACCGCAAAAAAATCAGCGGCATCAATGCGCAGCTGCAGGATTCGCTGGCGGGCATGCGTGTGGTCAAGAGCTTTGCCAATGAGGAGACCGAACGCTTCAAGTTCCGCGCCTCAAACAATCGCTATCTTTCGTCCAAGGAGAACATGTATCACGCCATGGGCGTCTATACCGCGACGTATGGCCTGCTCTCGGGTGTGCTCTATGTGATCGTGGTGCTGCTGGGCGGCTGGCTGGTCGCCCAGGGACAGCTGCAGGCGGTCGATATGGCGACCTTTGCACTCTATATTTCGCTGTTCTGCACGCCGCTTGAGACGCTCGTCAATTCGGCCGAAACGTATCAGAAGGCTATCGCCGGCTTTAAGCGTATGGACGAGGTGCTCTCGACCGCGCCGGATATCCAGGACAAGCCGGGCGCCACGGATCTGCAGGTGACTGCCGGCGCCGTGGAGTATCACGACGTGTGCTTTAACTACGAGGACGTTGAGCTGGGCGAGGGCGATGCCGACGAGCGTCCCGTTATCGACCATATGGATCTGTCCATCAAGCCCGGGCAGACCATCGCTTTGGTTGGCCCTTCGGGCGGTGGCAAGTCCACGACCTGTTCGCTGTTGCCGCGCTTTTATGACGTGGCTGCCGGATCCATTAGCATCGACGGCCAGGACGTGCGTGATGTGACGCAGCAGAGCCTGCGTCGCGCCATCGGCCTGGTGCAGCAGGATGTCTATCTGTTTGACGGTACGATTGGCGAGAACATCGCCTACGGCAAGCCGGGCGCTACGGCGGAAGAGATCGCCGAGGCGGCCCGTCGCGCCAACATCGATGCCTTTATCGAGTCGCTTCCACAGGGCTATGACACGGTCGTGGGCGAGCGCGGCAGCCGTCTTTCGGGCGGACAGAAGCAGCGCGTTGCCATCGCGCGCGTGTTTCTCAAGAACCCCAAGATCCTGATTTTGGACGAGGCGACGAGTGCTTTGGATAACGAGAGCGAGGAGGCGGTGCAGGCGTCGCTCGAAGAGCTGGCACGCGGCCGCACCACGATTATCATCGCCCACCGCCTTTCTACCATTAAGCATGCCGATGAGATTGCGACCGTTGAGCATGGTCGCGTTGTGGAGCGTGGCACGCACGAGGAGCTTCTCGCCCGTGGCGGCACCTATGCCCGTTACTATCGAATGCAGTTCGAAGGTGCGCGTGCGCACGAGCTCGACTGATTGATATGACAGGAAGTTTATGGCTGACAAGAACCCTTTGACTCCGGAAGAAGTGACGGAGTTATTCTCCGAAATCGATGCATCCGGCGTCTTGGATCCGACGCTTGCCAAAAAGCGAACTGAGCGCATGCGTGAGAAGGAGGCCGCGGCCAAGCGCGGTGACAAAGCGGCGCTAGCGCAGCTGCGCAGCGAGGACCGCGCGAGCCAGGCAAAACATATCGACCCGCTGTCCGAGGACGATCCTTCGGGCTCGCAGGTGAGCCATACCATTACGAAGACCGCGATGGCCGTGGTCATCGGTATTTTGGTGCTGATCGTGGGCATGCAGATCGGCTACGGCGTGATGCGCCGTCTGAATACCGCCAACCTGTCCGAGAGCGTTTCGGTCGATACCGTTTCGACCGCGCTCAAGGGTGGACTTGAATGGGGCAACGGCTTTACGCAGTTCCCGCCCGACTTTAGCGTCGACGAGGCGGACGAGCGCACGGGTACGGTAGAGGTGACGGTGTTGGACACGTCGTCTGCCAACGAGCTCGAGCTGCTGTCCAACGGGCAGATTCAGGCTGCGGCGCTTGCGACCAACGCGTTGCTCAACGATAAGATCGACCGCGTGGTGTATAACGTGCATGCCTATATCGACGAGGACAGCAAGATCCAGCACGACTCTTTCTTTGGCATGTTCCCCGCACAGGGCCACCAGAGCGCCATTCTGACGTTCGTGTGGACCAAGAGCTCATCGACCGCTACGAACATCGACTGGAAGATGCATATCGTGAGTATGGATGACACGATTTCCGAGCGCATTCAAAAGCAGGTGAACTCGGTGTCGTCGCTGATTGAGGACCCGTCGGTGAGCCAGACCAAGATTGACGAGGAAAAGGCCGAACGTGACCTGGAGCATCGCCTGCACGGTCGCGAGATCTTCCGCGGTGGCAAGCCCGACCGCACGCCGTCCGATCTGCTGGAGCAGGACAAATAAGACGCCATCATCCCGCGTGAGCCAAATGCCCGCGCGGGATGATTTTTCTGGGACGGGGATTAAATTATCATTCTGTTATGTATGCAGTTGGCGACAAAGCCCTGCTCTCAGAATGATTTTTTAATCCTCGTCCCAGAAAAATCATTATGCATAGAAAGTCATAATTATCATTTCGTAAACATTTCGATGAAATTAACGCCATGGCGCATACTTGCGGTTAAAATACCGCAAGGCCTAACTACCAACCTTTAAGCCGGTCCGGAGAGACCGGGAAGGAGAATTATGGCGAACAACCATACTGCGGGCACTGCTGTCCGCACCTTCGCGCCCAGCGAGCTTTGCCAGCGCATGCTGGCCAAAACCAGCAAGGGCACCTGCGGTCCCTGCATCCTGTACCTTGAGGATGGGACCATTTTTTATGGCCGTGCATGCGGTGCCGAGGGTACTGCGACCGGCGAGGTCTGCTTCAACACCTCGCTTGAGGGCTACTTTGAGGTCATGACCGACCCGAGCTATGCCGGCCAAATCGTAACCATGACCTATCCGCAGATCGGCAACTACGGTATCGACGAGACCGACGTCCAGTCGGCCTTCCCCGGTGATACCTCCCGCCCCGCGAGCGCTTCCGCCATGCGTGGCATGATCGTCCGCGATATGTGCGCCACGCCTTCCAACTGGCGTTCGGCCGTCAGCGTGCCGGAGTACCTGCGTGCCCACGGCATCGTCGCTATCGAGGGCGTCGACACCCGCGCTCTTGTGCGCCACCTGCGCGACAACGGCTCCAAGATGGGCATTATCTCGACGGAAATCTTTGACGTCGCCGAGCTTGCCGAGCGTCTGGCCGCAGCGCCGACGCTGGTGGGCGAGAACCTGGTCAAGACCGTGAGCTGCTCTGAGCCCCACGAGTTTGCAGCTGCCGACCTGCCCGCTACGCATGACTTTGCGCTTGCCCCTGCCGCCCCCGCCCGCCACAACGTGGTCGCCTACGACTGCGGCGTCAAGCGCGGTATTCTGGAGGGCCTCGTCCGCGCCGGCTGCGACCTTACTGTCGTGCCGTGGGATACGCCCGCGAGTGAGGTGCTCGACATGAATCCCGACGGCGTCTTTTTATCCAACGGCCCCGGCGACCCCGATGCCGTGGTGGAGACCTATGAGCAAGTGCAGCAACTGATCGGCAAGGTGCCGGTCTTTGGCATTTGCCTCGGTCACCAGATGATCAGCTTGGCGTGCGGCGCCCAAATGGAAAAGCTTAAATTCGGTCACCGTGGCGGTAACCAGCCGGTTATGAACCTGGTGAGCCGTCGCGTGGAGATCACCGCGCAAAACCACGGCTTTGGCCTGCTGTTCCCAAGTCTGGGCAAACTGACCCCGGAGCTTTCCGGCGGCGAGACCGAGCATGCGGCCGACGGCGACCTGCGCGCCTGGGTGCGTCGCGGCATCGCGCCGGTCGTGATGAACGAGCGCTTCGGTCGCATTCGCCTGACGCACGTGAACCTCAACGACGGCACCGCCGAGGGCATCCAGCTGCTCGATGCCCCGTGCTTCTCGGTCCAGTACCACCCCGAGGCCTCGCCCGGCCCCACCGATGCCCACTATCTCTTTACCGCCTTTACGCGACTCATGGACGGCGAGGAGAACTACCTGGACATCGACACCGCGAAGGACCGCCTTGCCGGCTGGAACTTTGCCGACGATGGTTCCGCCGTTCTACCGAACGGCGGACCGGTCGACGCTGCGGCTGCATCTGGCACATCATCTTGCCGCTCTGCTTCGGTCGCGCGGGCATAAGCCCAGCGCGCCCTCGCATCACGGCAACCTGATGCACCAGCTGCACCCTCGCTGACTTTTCCAAAACATTGAGTCAGCCTCTCTAGGAGGTTTTAAACATGCCGAAACGTACTGACATCAAGCGTATCCTCGTCATTGGTTCGGGCCCCATCGTTATTGGCCAGGCCTGTGAGTTCGACTACTCCGGCGCCCAGGCCTGCAAGGTGCTCAAGGAGGATGGCTTTGAGGTCATCCTGGTCAACTCCAACCCGGCGACCATCATGACCGACCCGGGTCTTGCCGACCGCACCTATGTCGAGCCCATCACCGCCGAGTTCATTGAGCGCGTAATCAAGAAAGAGCGCCCGGACGCGCTGCTGCCCACGCTGGGCGGCCAGACCGGTCTGAACGCCGCCGTCGAGCTGGCGAAAGACGGCACACTGGACAAGTACGGCGTCGAGATGATCGGCTGCGACCTGGCCGCTATCGAGCGCGGCGAGGACCGCAAGCTCTTTAACGAGGCCATGGCCGAGATTGGCCTGGAGGTCGCGCGCTCGGGCTATGCCTACAGCGTGACCGACGCCGAGGCTATCGCCGAGCGCGTGGGCTATCCCTGCGTACTGCGCCCGAGCTTTACCCTCGGCGGCGCCGGCGGCGGCATCGCTCACACCCACGAGGAGCTCGTCTCCATCGTGAGCCAGGGCCTGGAGCTCTCGCCCGCCCATGAGGTACTGGTCGAGGAGTCCATCGAGGGCTGGAAAGAGTATGAGATGGAGGTCATGCGCGACCACGCCGGCAACGGCATCATCGTGTGCTCCATCGAGAATCTCGATCCCATGGGCGTGCATACCGGCGACTCCATCACCGTGGCGCCGGCGCAGACCCTTTCCGACCTGGAGTATCAGCGCATGCGTGTCGCCTCGCTCGCCATCTTGGAGAAGATCGGCGTCGAGACCGGCGGCTCCAACGTGCAGTTTGCCGTGAACCCCCAGACCGGCCGCCTGATCGTCATCGAGATGAACCCGCGCGTGAGCCGTTCGTCCGCGCTGGCCTCCAAGGCCACGGGTTTCCCCATTGCCAAGGCCGCCGCGCGCCTGGCAGTGGGCTACACGCTCGACGAGATCGTCAACGACATTACCAAGGCAACGCCCGCCTGCTTTGAGCCCACAATCGACTACTGCGTCGTCAAGGTGCCGCGCTTTGCCTTCGAGAAGTTCAAGGGTACCGACCCCACGCTCACCACGCGCATGAAGGCCGTGGGCGAGATCATGGCGATCGGCCGCACCTTTGAGGAGGCCTTTGGCAAGGCTATGCGCTCGCTGGAGGACGGCCACCAGGGCATTTGCGCCGGTGGCAAGGAGGGTGCCGACAAGCTGGGCGACGACGAGCTCGCTCAGGCCGTGGCAACCCCGACCGAGCACCGCATCTTCTTTGTGGTCGAGGCCCTGCGCCGTGGCTGGGACATCACCCGCATCCATGCCATCTGCGGCATCGATCCGTGGTACCTCAACCGCATCAACGACATGGTGCAGGTCCAGGAGAGCATTCGCGGCCTGCGTGTGGAGGATATCGACGCCGACGCGATGCGTCTGCTCAAGCAGTACGGTACGAGCGACGCCGAGATCGCCGCGCTGACCGGCTCGGACGAGCGCTTTGTTCGCGCTTATCGCAAGGGTCTGGGCGTGGTTCCCAGCATGAAGACGGTCGATACCTGCGCTGCGGAGTTCTCGAGCGCCACGGAATATCACTACAAGACGTACGAGAACATCTACCGCACGAGCCCGGATGCCAAGAAGTGCGTAGCTCCCGACGAGACCACGCCGGCGGACAAGCCCAAGGCGATGATCCTGGGCGCCGGCCCCAACCGCATTGGCCAGGGTATCGAGTTCGACTACTGCTGTGTGCATGCGAGCTATGCACTGGCGGCCCGTGGTTTTGAGACCATCATGGTCAACTGCAATCCCGAGACCGTCTCGACCGACTATGACACGTCCGACCGCCTGTACTTTGAGCCGCTCACCTACGAGGACGTCATGGACGTTATCGACGTTGAGCGACCCGATGGCGTCGTGGTGACGCTCGGCGGCCAGACTCCGCTTAAGTTGGCGCGCATGCTCGAGGAGAGCGGCGTTAACATCATGGGCACCAAGCCCGATGCCATCGACTTTGCCGAGGACCGCGAGCGCTTTGCCGCCCTGCTCGACAAGCTGGGCATTATGTACCCGCCGGCGGGCCAGGCCACCTCGTTTGAGGAGGCCGAGGCCGTGGCCGCGCACATCGGCTACCCGCTGCTGGTGCGTCCGAGCTACGTGCTGGGCGGCCGCGGCATGATGATCGCCTACGATGCCGAGCATCTGCGCGATTACATGGCCGAGGCTGCGCGCATTAGCCCCGACTACCCGGTGTATCTGGACCGCTTCCTGGAGGGTGCGATTGAGTCCGACGTCGACGCCCTGTGCGACGGCGAGGAGGTCTACATCGGCGGCATTCTGGAGCATATCGAGGAGGCCGGTATTCACTCCGGCGACTCTGCGACCTGCATCCCGCCGTTCAGCTTTAGCGAGAGCCTGCAGGCGAAGCTCCGCGAGACCACGCGCCGCATCGCGATGGCGCTGGGGGTCCGCGGCCTGGTCAACGTGCAGTACGCCATCAAGGGCGAGACCGTCTACGTGATCGAGGCCAACCCGCGCGCGAGCCGCACCGTGCCGTTTATCTCCAAGGCCACCGGTGTGCCGCTCGCCAAGTGCGCGGCGCGTATCATGGCGGGCGATTCTATCGCCAGCCTGGGCCTGCCGAGCGACGAGCGTCAGCTCGATTGGTTCTGCATGAAGGAAGCCGTTATGCCCTGGGGCCGTTTCCCCGGTGCCGACGTTATCCTGGGGCCCGAGATGAAGTCGACGGGCGAGGTCATGGGTATCGCCAAGAGCTATCCCGAGGCATATGCCAAGACGCAGCTGGCGATCGACTACAAGCTGCCCGATCCGAGCTGCGGCAAGGTGTTCATCAGCGTGTGCGACCGCGACAAGCGCCATATCCTTTCGGTCGCCCGCATCCTGCGCTACCTGGGCTTTGACATCTGCTCCACCGAGGGTACGGCGCGCGTGCTGCGCGGCGGCAACGTGACGTGCGAAGTCGTGGAGAAGATCAGCGGCCCGCACGACGGCGAGCGTCCCAACATCGGCGACCTCATCGCCGATGGCAAGATTGCGGTAATCATCAACACGCCGTACGGTCCGGGCTCGCGTGGCGATGGCTACATGCTACGTACCGAGGCCGTGCGTCGCGGCGTGACCTGCGTGACGGCGATGTCTGCCGCCAACACCTACGTGAGCGCCATCGAGGCGGTGCGCGAGGACCAGCAGGGTCACGGCAGCGCCAACGACATGGGCATGGACGTCATCGCCCTGCAGGCCCTGCCGCAGCACACGGTGTAGTTGACCTGTCCGGCCGGGGCGGGAGGGGCCG
>CABPWH010000031.1 GCA_902461085.1 uncultured Collinsella sp.
CGAGCCGGAGAGCACTTAATGTGCTCTCCGTGCGAGCAGGACTGTCCGAGCAGGCAACCTAATGCCTTTCGGGCAGCCACGGACCAACTTACTTCAAACCACCGTTACGACAGCGCAATACCGCCGAGCCAGCCCCAACGCACGCCAGAGCCAGTGCCATAGAAGCTAATAAACGAATCGAGCGACTTAGACGTAATGGCTCCCTCATTGCTCATAACGATGCCGCCGCCAACGTAGATACCCACATGACCGTAGATAAGGCCCGGAGCACCCGTGCCGCTGTGCGAGGAATCGGCCACGATCATGCCCACCTGCAGCGCCGAGCGGTCGGAGCTATAGCACCAGGCGTTAAACATGTCGCACGCATTGCCTCCAAAGTAGCCAACGCCGGCGTTACGGAAGACATTGGTGACCCACGCCGCGCACCAGTTCTGACCCGGCGAAGGCGTGGAGTAGCACGCGTTGACGACAGCCTGCTGCTTGCCCGAGCCGGCATTCTGCTGCGGAGTTCCGGGCGCGTACGATCCACCACCCGAGCTCGAACCACCCGAGTAGGAATTGTTCTTGTTCGCGGCAGCCGCGGCAGCGGCAGCCTTCCTAGCGGCCTCCTCAGCCTGGGCAGCAGCGAGGATCTCGGAATCGCGCTGAGCCATGAGCTCCTTGACGTCGTCGGAAAGACCGTTCAGCACGGTCTGGACTTCTTGCTGCTTGGCCTGCATGTCCTGCATCTGGGCAGTCTGCTGGTCCTTGAGCTTCTCTAAGTCGGCCTTCTGCGACTCGAGCTCGGTCTTTTGCGCATCGAGCTCTTCCTGGATGGTCTGAATGTCCTCGATGGCGTCGCGGTCGCTCTTGTTGATCTTCTCAACGTAATGCGCGTTGGCGACGAGTTCCTCAAACGAGCCAGAGGCCAGCAGCAGCGACAGGATGTTCGTGCCGCCGGACTTGTAGCTGGCGGCCACGCGATCGGAAAGGTCGTTGCGCTTCTTCTTGAGCTCGGCCTTCTTTTCATCGATCTGGGCCTGCGTGTCGTCAATCTTGCCCTGGACATTCTCGATGTCGTTGAGGGTCTGGGCATTCTTGTTGGCCAGCGCCGCATACTCATTTGCGATGCTGTCGAGCTGGGCCTGAACCTCGTCGAGCTGGGCCTGGGCGGCATTCAGTTTATCGGTGGTTTCTTTGGAAGCCTCCGCCGCATGGGCGCGAGCGGGCAGGCCAAAAAGAACTGCCGCAGAAGCGGCGCCGAACAGGGCCTTGAGGGCAGTGCGGCGCGAGAGCTCCTGGGAAAGGATGGAATCGCTGTTTGGTGACATATGTACTCCGTTACATGCTTATTTATATGTCGCTCAACTCATACATATTAGCGTACATATGGCGCGTCCCAACGATTTCCACGAACGGCAGGAAACTGCAAGGTCAGCGGCTCGTAAGCAAATGCCAAAGATCAGGTTATGCGTACGCAAGCTCTTCTATGAGTACGTTAGCACAATCCTCTGCTTTTCCTACAGCGCACGATTTGGGCGTCCCTGCCTGCGCTATACTCCCCTGAAGAAGTGTTCCTGATTCGATAGGAGACTACATGTCCAAAGCACTCGACCCCAAAGACACCTGTGTCCTCGTTACCGGTGGCGCCGGCTTTATCGGCTCGCACACCGTCGTTCAGCTGCTCGAGGGTGGCTACCAGGTCGTCATCGTCGATGATCTCTCCAACTCCAGCGCCGTCGCCGTCGACCGCGTCAAGACCATCGTGGGCGACGAGGCCGCCAAGAACCTCACCTTCTACGAGGCCAACGTGCTCGACCGCGATGCGATGAACAAGATCTTCGATACCCATCAGATCGACCGCGTCATCCACTTTGCCGGCTTTAAGGCCGTCGGCGAGTCGGTGAGCAAGCCCGTCGAGTACTATCACAACAACATCGAGAACACCCTGGTGCTCATCGACGTCATGCGCAACCATGGCTGCAAGTCCATCATCTTTTCGAGCTCCTCGACCGTCTACGGCGACCCGGACAACCCGCCCGTCACCGAGGAGGATCCTAAGAAGCCCGCGACCAACCCCTATGGTTGGACCAAGTGGATGATCGAGCAGATTCTTATGGACGTCCACACCGCCGACCCCGAGTGGGACGTCGTGCTGCTCCGTTACTTCAACCCCATCGGCGCCCATCCGTCGGGTCTGATCGGCGAGGACCCCAAGGGCATCCCCAACAACCTGGTGCCCTATGTCGCCCAGGTCGCCGTGGGCAAGCTCGAGGCCGTTCAAGTCTTTGGCAACGACTACCCCACCCCCGACGGCACCGGCGTGCGCGACTACATCCACGTGTGCGATCTGGCCTCTGGTCACGTGGCCGCCCTTAACTGGATGAACGGCAAAACCGGCGTCGAGATCTTTAACCTGGGCACCGGCACCGGCACCTCGGTACTCGAGGTCGTCGCCGCCTTCTCCAAGGCTTGTGGCAAGGAGCTGCCCTACGTGATCCGCGAGCGCCGCGCCGGCGACATCGCTGCCAACTGGTGCGATGCCTCCAAGGCCGAGCGCATGATGGGCTGGAAGGCCCAGTACGACATCGCGGACATGTGCCGCGATAGCTGGAACTGGCAGAGCCACAACCCCAACGGCTTCGCCGACGCCGAGTAGCAAAAACCTACATACCGCTCTTGCCCCGATCTCACGTTGTGAGGTCGGGGCTTTTTCATGGCATGTAACCATTCGCCGAAAATCGACCAACTTTTTTATCTTGCCTGTACATGTTTAAACAACATGTTTTACAATAGGCGTATCGAATCAGAACATCGGAGGCGGACTGCACACCCATCGGCAGGCCGACCCCACAACAAGAAGGTTGGTGAGCGCATTCATGGAGCGTGCAAGCGGCGTCCTCATGCCCGTCTCATCTCTGCCCGGACCATACGGAATCGGCGGCTTTGGCTGGAATGCCTACGACTTCGTCGATTTTCTCGCCTCGTGCAAACAACATTACTGGCAGATTCTGCCCCTTACGACGACCAGCTATGGCGATTCGCCCTATCAGTCGTTCTCGGCCCGCGCAGGCAACCCCAACTTTATCGACTTTGCCGAGCTTATCGAGGCCGGCTATCTGGAGCAGCACGATATCGACGGCGTGTACCTGGGCTCCGATCCCAGCAATGTCGACTACGGTGCTATCTTTGGCGGCCGCCGTCAGATTCTCGACCGAGCCGCCGAGCGCTTTGCTGCCGACAAGCCGGTCGATTTTGATGACTTTATCCAAGCCAACGAGGACTGGCTCATCCCCTACTGCGAGTTCATGACCGTCAAAGAGGAGTGCGGGCTCAAGGCCTTCTGGGAGTGGCCCGAGGAGCTCCGCCGCCGCGGCGAGGCTTCCGCCAAGGTCTGCGCCGACCATCCGGCGCGTATGCTCTACCATCAGATGACGCAGTACTTCTTCGATCGCCAGTGGAGCCGCCTCAAGGCCTATGCCAACGAGCGCGACATTCTCATCATCGGCGACCTGCCCATCTATGTCTCGCGTGACTCCGTCGAGATGTGGGCGACGCCTGAGCTCTTTAAGATCGACGCCGCCGGCAATCCCGTGAGCGTCGCCGGCACGCCGCCCGACCAGTTCTCGGCCACCGGCCAGTACTGGGGCAACCCCATCTACGACTGGGACGCCATGGAGTCCGACGGCTTCTCCTGGTGGGAGGGCCGCATTCGCGCCGCCCTCGACATGTACGACGTCATCCGCCTGGATCACTTCCGCGGCTTCGAGGCCTATTGGGAGGTGCCGTTCTCCTCGCCCGATTCGTCCTACGGTTCGTGGACGCAGGGCCCCGGCCTCAAGTTCTTCAAGACGCTCGAGGAAAAGCTCGGCACGCTGCCCATCATCGCCGAGGACCTGGGCTTCCTCACCCCCGGCGTCATCGACATGCGCGACAACTCGGGCTTCCCCGGCATGAAGATCCTGCAGTTTGCCTTTGAGGGCACCAACTCGTACTACCTGCCGCATAACTACATCGCCAACACCGTCGCCTATGTGGGCACCCACGACAACGAGACGGCGCGCGGTTGGTTTGAGGGAACGGCCACCCCGCGTCAGCGCGAGCAGGCAGCCCTGTACACCCATCAGCAGGCCGGCGAACCCATGGCAGATGCACTCAACCGCACCATCGCCGCCAGCGTGAGCGACACGTGCATCTACACCATGCAGGACCTGCTCAACTTGGGCAACGAGGCGCGCATCAACACCCCTGCCACGCTGGGCGGCAACTGGACCTGGCGCATGCTCGACGGCGCCATCACCCGCGAACTCGAGCACAAACTCACCGACTGGACCGAGACCTACTTCCGCATCCCGTCGGAAGCCGAAATCGAGCTTCCTCAATAGGAGCTACCGCGCCCGGCCCCTCCCCACCGTGCGGACGCGCTTGCTTTTCCCGCGCGAGGCCACCCCAATCCGCTCGCGCGGGCTTCTTATGAATTGCAGACATGAAACAACCCATCACAGGAGAAAACATGCCCCAAATTAACCTCATGGAACTCGCCGAGCAGTCTTTTGGCACCTCGCTCGAGCAGCTCGACGACCGTCGCATTTACAAGCTGCTGGTCAAACTCGTGCAGGAGCGCTCTGCCGCCTGTCCGCTCAACAATGGTAAGAAAAAGCTCTACTACATCTCTGCTGAGTTTTTGATCGGCAAACTGCTCATCAACAACATGATCGACCTCGGCATCTACAACGAGGTTAAGGACCAGCTCACCGCCGCAGGCCACGACCTCAACAAGATCGAGGAATTCGAGGTCGAGCCGTCGCTCGGCAACGGCGGCCTGGGCCGCCTGGCCGCGTGCTTCCTGGATTCCATCGCCACGCTGGGCTTGACCGGCGATGGCGTGGGCCTCAACTATCACTACGGTCTGTTCCGTCAGCGCTTTGTCGACAACCAGCAGAAGGCCGTCCCCGACGAGTGGCTCGGTGAGCAGGACATCCTGGTCGACGATGACCGCTCCTACACCGTCGAGTTCGGCGATTTTGCCGTTACCTCCAAGCTCGTCAACATCGATGTGCCCGGTTACGGCCAGCCCACCAAGAACCGCCTGCGCCTGTTCGACCTGGCGAGCGTCGACGACGGCCTGGTCCCCGGCAGCTCCATCGACTTCGACAAGACCGAGATCGCCAAGAACCTCACCTTGTTCCTCTACCCCGACGATTCCGACGAGCAGGGCCGCCTACTTCGCATCTACCAGGAATACTTCATGGTAAGCAACGCCGCCCAGCTCCTGATCGACGAGGCCATCGAGCGCGGCAGCAACCTGCACGATCTGGCCGACTACGCCGTGGTCCAGATTAACGACACGCACCCCACCATGGTCATCCCCGAGCTCATTCGCTTGCTCACCACCGAGCATGGCATCGAGTTTGACGAGGCCGTGGCCATCGTACGCTCCATGGTCGCCTACACTAACCACACGATTCTTGCCGAGGCGCTCGAGAAGTGGCCGCTCGCCAGCCTGCAGAAGGTCTCCCCTGCCATCGCCGACATTATCGTCAAGCTCGATGAGATCGCGAAGGCCGAGCACGATGACCCGCGCGTCGCCATCATCGACGAGCACGACACCGTCCACATGGCCCACATGGACATCCACTTTGGCTTCTCCATCAACGGCGTAGCCGCCCTCCACACCAAGATCCTGGAGGACACCGAGCTTCATCCGTTCTACGAGATCTATCCCAAGAAGTTCTCCAACAAGACCAACGGCATCACCTTCCGCCGCTGGATCCATGGGGCCAACCCCGCGCTCGCCAGCCTGCTCGACGATGTGATCGGCACCGACTGGCGCAGCACCGGCGATCTGAGCAAACTCGCCAAGTTCGCCGACGACAAGGACGTTCTTGAGCGCCTGGCCGCCACCAAGGTCGAGGCCAAGGCCATCATGCGCCAGTTCATGGCGCTCGAGCAGGGCGTGACCATTCCCTCCAACGCCATCATCGACGTCCAGGTCAAGCGCATCCACGAGTACAAGCGTCAGCAGATGCTCGCGCTCTACATCATCTGGAAGTACCTCGATATCAAGAACGGCAACAGACCTAAGCACCCCGTCACCATCATCTTTGGCGGCAAAGCGGCGCCTGCCTACACTATCGCGCAGGACATCATCCATCTGATCCTGACGCTATCGCAGTGGATTGCAAACGACCCCGACGTGGCTCCCTACCTGCAGGTTGTCATGATCGAGAACTACAACGTCACCGCCGCCGAGCACGTGATCCCCGCCGCTGACATCTCCGAGCAGATCAGCCTGGCCTCCAAGGAGGCGAGCGGCACCTCCAACATGAAGTTCATGCTCAACGGCGCCCTAACCCTGTGCACGCTCGACGGTGCCAACGTGGAGATTGCCGAGCTCGTGGGCGACGAGAACATCTACACCTTTGGCGCCTCGTCCAAACAGGTCGAGCAGCTCTATGCCGACGGCACCTATGACGCCGGTGTGCTCTACCGCAAGCCCGGCATTAAACTGCTGGTGGACTTCATCACCAACCCGGCCTTTATGGCGACCGGCAATGCCGAGCGCCTGCAGCGCCTGCACGATGACATTAAGGGCAAGGACTGGTTTATGGCCCTGCTCGACATTGAGGAGTACATCCAGACCAAGGAGCGCGTGCTGGCCGACTACGAGGACCAGGACGCCTGGATGCGCAAGGCGCTCATCAATATCGCCAACGCCGGCACCTTCTCGTCCGACCGCACCATCTCCCAGTACAACGACGAGATCTGGCACCTGAACTAATTTCACTTCCCTTACCCATCCTCTTGAGAAACGGAGTCGTGGCAACACGGCTCCGTTTTTTTGCCCGCACGTTATCCTGTGACCCGACTCGACCGAAGAATCTCGATCTGTAACAGCTACTCGGTAAAAACGGCCCCAGCTGTTACAGATTGAGACATACCGGCCCCTCCCCTTGGGTTTATCTCAATCTGTAACATCTAACGTCCGAAATCGGCCCTACCCGTTACAGATCGAGACAAACGACCGGTCAGACAATCCCAGCACAAAGAAAGGCTCCCCTCTCGCCCAGTGGACGGGAGGGGAGCCTTATATGTGACCGCGGCAAAAGGATGGCAATACCGCAGTCGCCCAAAGGGAGGGCCTGGATGCACCGGGCCTAGATAAGGTTCTTGCCAGACACCTTATCGAAGAGATGGGTCGCGTTCTTCTCGAACTTGAACCAGATGGTGTCGCCCGCCTTGAGCGCGCCCTTGGCCTCAAGGTCGACAACGGGGATGATCAGGACAAACTGGCCGTCGGGGGCGGTCACGTGGACGTGCTCGGTCGAACCCATGAGCTCGGTCACCTCGACGGTACCCTGGAGCGCACCCTCCTCGTCCTTGTCGGCAAGCAGGATCTGCTCGGGGCGCACGCCGGCCGTAATCTCCTTCACGTCGCCGCCGTCCCAGTTGAGAGCAAGCTGAGCGCAGGTCTCGGGGGCGAGCGCCACGTTCATATCCTCGGTCTTGACGGTAAAGCCGTTGCCAGAGCGAACCAGCTGGGCATCGAAGAAGTTCATCTGCGGCACGCCGATAAAGCCGGCAACGAAGATGTTCGCGGGATGGTTGAAGACCTCCTGCGGGGTGGCGATCTGTTGAACGACGCCGTCCTTCATGACCACGATACGGTCACCGAGGGTCATAGCCTCGGTCTGGTCGTGAGTGACGTAGATGAACGTGCCCTTGATCTCGTGGCGCAGCTTGATGAGCTCGGCACGCATCTGGTTGCGCAGCTTGGCGTCCAGGTTGGACAGCGGCTCGTCCATCAGGAAGACCTTAGGATCACGCACGATGGCGCGGCCGATAGCGACACGCTGGCGCTGGCCGCCCGAAAGCGCCTTGGGCTTACGGTCTAGGTACTCGGTGATACCCAAGATCTCGGCAGCAGAGCGAACCTTACGGTCGATCTCGTCCTTGGGGACCTTCTTGAGCTCAAGCGTAAACGCCATGTTCTCGTACACCGTCATATTGGGGTACAGAGCATAGCTCTGGAACACCATGGCAATGTCGCGGTCCTTGGGCGCCACGTCGTTGACGCGCTTGCCGTCGATGAGCACGTCGCCCGAAGTGATGTCCTCCAGGCCAGCGACCATGCGCATCGTCGTGGACTTGCCGCAGCCAGACGGGCCAACGAGAACGACAAACTCCTGGTCATGCACGGTGAGATTAAAGTCCTCCACCGCGAGCACGCCGTCCTCGGTAACCTTGAGGTTGTGCTTCTTCTCCTCGGTCTTCTTCTTTTTGCCAAAGAAGCCCTTCTTTTTGGACTCGTTGTTGGGATACACCTTCTGAACATGTTTGAGAACGATCTCGGCCATGTCTTTACCTTTCGATATGCGGCGCCGCGCTGAGGGGCGCCGCAGAAACTTGCAAAACAGTTACGGCATCAGCCCTTGACGGCACCCGCCACCACGCCGTCGATGATGTACTTCTGGCAGAGGATGTACATGATGACGATGGGGATAACGACCATCATGATGCAGGCCATCATGGGACCGAGCTCGACGTGGCCGTAGCCGCCGCGGAAGTACTGGATCAAGATAGGAATGGTCCTGTACTTGGTGGAGTCGAGGGTAAGGTAGGGCAGCAGATAGTCGTTCCAGACCCACATGGTCTCGAGAATGCCGACCGAAAGATAGGTGGGCTTCATGATGGGAAGGACGATCTTAAAGAACACCTGGACCGGATTGCAGCCGTCGATCATGGCCGCCTCTTCGATCTCGAGCGGAATGTTCTTTACAAAGCCGGCGAACATAAAGACCGCCAAGCCCGCGCCAAAGCCAAGATAGATAAAGCAGATGTTGAACGGCGTGTTGAAGCCGATGCGGTCCGCCAAATTGGACAGCGTGAACATGAGCATCTGGAAGGGCACGACCATCGAGAAGACGAACAGGTAATAGAAGAAGTTCGAGATCTTGTTGTTGACACGAACCACATACCAAGCGCACATGGAGCAGCACACCAAAATCAGCACGACCGACGTGACTGTGATGATGAGCGAGTACATAAATGCCGAGGCAAAGCCCTGCTCGTTAAGAGCGTGCAAGTAGTTTGCAAGGCCGTTGAACGTCTCGGGCGTGAGCAGATCGAACGCTGTGGTGGTGCTGATTGCGGTCGCTTTCTTAAAGGAATTGAGCGCGATCATGAACACGGGGTAGATCCACGCGAGCGACAGAATCGTAAAGAAGATTGAGAGCGCGCGGTTGATAACCTTATCGCGTTTCATTACTGCTGCACCTCCTTGGACCTCGTGGCCTTAAGCTGAATCATGGAGATGGCTACGACCAGGATGCAGAAGATGACTGCCTTGGCCTGGCCAATGCCCTGCCATGCGATGCCGGCACGAGAATAGAACGTGTTGTAGATGTTCAGGGCGAGCATCTCGGTGGAGTGCGCGGGGGCACCGCCGGTAAGGGCGAGGTTCTGGTCGAACAGCTTAAAGCCGTTGGTGATGGACAGGAACAGGCAGATGGTGATGGTCGGCATCAGGTTAGGGATCTTAACCTTCCAAAACGTCTGCCATGCCGTGGCACCGTCGACCTTGGCGGCCTCGATGTAGTCGGACGGAATGGACTGCAGACCAGCGATGTAGATGATCATCATGTAGCCGACCTGCTGCCACAGGGTCAGGATGATAAGGCCCCAGAAGCCAGCAGCAGAGTTAAGGGCGATGAGCTGGGCACCCACGTTGGAGAGCAGGCAGTTGATCAGAATCTGCCAAATGTAGCCCAGCACGATGCCGCCGATCAGGTTAGGCATAAAGAAGATCGTACGGAAGATGTTGGTGCCCTTGAGCGCTTTGCGGGTGAGCGCCTGCGCGATGGCGAGGGCAATCACGTTGATGAGCACCGTCGACAGGAAGGCAAACGCCACGGTAAAGAAGAACGACGTGGCAAACTGCGGATCGGACAGTGCGCGCACGTAGTTCTCGATACCGACAAAGTGCGTGTTGTTGATGGTAATAAACTGGCAGAACGAGAGATAGAGACCCTGGATAAAGGGAATCACGAACCCGATCATAAACGCCAGACACGTGGGCAGCATAAAGAGCGGCCACCAGCGCTTGAGTGCTTTGCCCATAGAAGGGTCCTTTCAATATGCAGGGGGCGGGCAAACCAACGTCTGCCCGCCCCCTGTCGCTAATCAGATAGCTTGGGCAGCAACTACTTACTCGGAAGCAGCCTTCTCGGTCTTCCAACCATCGACGAAGGCGTTCTTGACGCCATCCCACTTGCTGTTGTCGGCAGCATAGGCGATCAGAGCCTGCTTGAGGTTCTTCTTCCACTCCTCGGAGGGAATGTAGACGAAGTCCCAAGCGACGGTCTTCTTGCCGTCCTTGGCCATGGCAACGGCCTGCTGCGAGAAGACGTTGGTGGTCTCCTTGGCGCTCTTGAACGGAGCGGTCAGACCCATCTTGTCGGCGATGATGCTGGTCGGGGTGTCAGCGGTGACGCACCAGTACATGAAGTCCTCGGTGGCCTTCTGGGCATCCTCGGAAGCCTGGGAGCTCACGCACCAGTAGTTCTCGCCGCCGGAGCACAGGCCCTGGTTCTCCTCGCCGTCGACGCCGATGTAGATCGGCAGCATGCCGAGCTGGTCATCGGTCATGCCGGCCTTGGTGAGGTCGGCGTAGGCCCAAGAACCGTTCTGATAGAAGACGGCCTTCCCGGTTGCGAACTCGTTGGTAGCGTCGTCGCCGGTCTTGGAGGCAAGCTGCGAAGGATCGCAGGTGGAGTCGGTGATGTACAGGTCGAAAATCTGCTTGAAGTTGTCGAGATACTCGCCCTTGATCTCGTCGTCCTCCTGGTTGTGCTCCTTCTCGAACTCGTAGTAGAGCGGGAGGTTGGCGAGGTGGGTGGTGTAGCGCCAGCTGGAGGAGTCATCCATGCCGGCGGAAGTAAAGGCACCCTCAACACCAAGCTCGTCCTTGCGGGCCTGAATGTCATCGGCGCAAGCCTTCAGCTTGTCGAAGGAGTTGATGTCCTCGGCCTTGTAGCCAGCCTTCTCGAGCAGCTGCTTGTTGTAGATGATGCCGTAGCTCTCCTGGACCCAGTCGATACCCAGATCCTTGCCGTCGGACTGCAGAGCCAGGGAGTCGTCAATGAGCTCACCGCGGAGCTTGGTATCGGACAGATCGGCGCAGTAGTCCTTCCAGTTCTTAAGACCGGTGGGGCCGTTGACCTGGAACAGGGTCGGAGCGGAGCTCTTGGACATCTCGGACTTGAGCTTCTCCTCGTAGGTGTTGGAGGCGGCGGTCACGATCTTGACCTCGACGCCCTTCTCCTTCTTGTACGCCTTGGCGATCTCCTTCCACTCCTTGTCGACCTCGGGCTTGAATTGGAGGAAGTAGACCTCGGCAGCGCCACCAGAAGCAGAGGAGCCGGAGCCGGCGGAGCCACCGCAGCCCACGAGGCCCAGACCAAGAACCGCAGCCGCGGAACCAGCAAAGCCCAGGAACTGCCTTCTGCTCATTTCGTTCTTCATTACAATCCACCCTTTCACACCGTGGCGGCACCCTTTGCCGCCGCCTTCGGAGATTGGCTCGGGGACTTATGCCCCTTTTGCTGATTTGTACGATACGCTATTTGGCTACTTGTTTGAACAAGTATTACTAGAGCGGTAGAAAAACTTCGGTGAACGGTAATTTCAACTTGATACTTGACAAGTTTTGTATAAACAATTATTTGTTATCAAATGCAGAGAAAACGCCCGGTCAAGCCGATGCATCGTCGGTTTGACCGGGCGTTTTCGCTTTGAGGGCATGAGTCTCGTCAGGCTGCGAGCTAGCCGGCTATCGCTTGGAGTTGACGCGGTAGTGGAAGATCTCGGGATGCGTGCGGGCATGCGTGACCTCAAACAGGATGCCGTCCGAGGTGTACGACTGGCTCTCCATGACGGCAACGCAGTTGTATTTACCAAGGTCAAGATAGCTGCAGTCCTCATCGTTGGCGAGCTCGACACTCACCGTACGACGGCTCGCCATCACCTTGACGCCGCGTTTGTGCTCCAGATAGTCGTAAATTGACTTTGCGGCGATCTCGGGCGTCAGACCCTTGGCGATCGACTCCAAAAAGTAACCATGGTCTACTTGGCGCGCATTGCCGTTAAGGCTTCGGACACGCACCACGCGAATCAACTCCTCGCCCATCTTAAAGCCCAGGCGACGAGAGAGTTGCTCAGTGCAAATCAAATGTTCAAAAGACTTGACCTCGGTCGATGCGACGGCATTGTTGCGTTTTGCGAACTCGCCAAACGACTCAACCTCTTCGAGTGCGCCCAACATGTCGGTTTCGCCCTTAAGCCAAATAACGCGCACGCCCTTGCCGTGAATGGGCTGCACAAACATCCCATCGGCCAGCATACCCAAGGCGCGACGGACGGTATTGCGCGTGCAGCCAAATTCCGCGGTCAGCTCGGTTTCGGTTGGCAGCATCTCCTGAAACGCATAGGTCCCGTTAATGATGCGCGAACGGATCTCACGGTAGATTCCTTCGTATATCGCTTTTGGCATTGTTTCACCTCTACATTATTTATTTCCGGCTAGGCACGATAGCATTTCTTAAAGTTGTTTAAACCGAATATCGGTAAAGCGACAGGATTTAACCGTTGACGGTTTCTGTCGTGCCCAAATCGGTTTCGCTCAAAACTGCCGATACGACAATCGTCTGGTCCTCTACAATGAATCCATTGTTTAAACGTTTCCCCACGCGCAACGCGCCTCGATATTCGGAAGGCAGAACATGCTGCAAAAAATCCAACGCTTTGGCGGGGCCATGTTCGCTCCCGCCATGCTGTTTTCTATATCGGGCCTCATGGTCGGCGTCTCCGCCCTCGCAACGTCTGCGGATATCGTCGGCGATCTCGCCGTATACGGAACCCCTTGGTACGTTTTTTGGACTATCATTCAGCGTGGCTCGTGGACGGTCTTTAAGCGCCTTCCGCTCCTTTTTGCCGTAGCGCTGCCCATCGGCCTTGCCCAAAAGCAGCCGGCGCGTTGCTGCCTCGAGGCGCTCGTCGCCTATTTTGCCTACTGCTTCTTTTTGAGCGAGATCATTAAGCTGAGCGGAGACAACCTTGGACTTAAGTACCCGTCGTCTTTGACCTCCGCTAGCGGCATCACCATCATCGACGGCATCAAGACGCTCGACACCGGCATTATCGGCCCGCTAGTGGTATCGGCAACCGTCGTCGCCATCCATGACCGCTTCTACGATGCCAAGGTTCCCGATTGGCTCGGCACCTTCTCGGGTTCCTCGCTGGTCTATCTCATCAGCTTTTTCGCCGTACTCGGTCTTGCCATTTTCTCGGCTGTCACGGTGCCCTACGTATACGATGTAACCGAAACGCTGCGCCACGCGCTTGCGGGCGTCGGTCCCTTTGGCGTAGGCATCTTTGCCTTTTTAGAACGAGCACTCGAGCCCTTTGGTCTGCACCACCTGCTCTACATGCCGATCTACTACGACAACCTGGTCATTAACGACGGCATCTACGCCACGTGGACCAATTTGCTCCCCATTCTCTCCCATAGCACGCGCCCCCTCAATGAGCTTGCGCCGTGGGCCGGTTTTACCGCCACTGGCTGGGTCAAGCTCTTTGGCCTTCCTGCCATCGCAGCCGCGTTCTACTCCACCGCAAAACCCGAGCGCCGCGCCGGCCTCAGGGTCATCCTTGTTCCCGCCATCATCGCCTCGGTGGTTTGCGGCGTTACCGAGCCACTCGAGTTTCTCTTTATGTTCACCCACCCCGGGCTCTTTTTTCTCTACGCCGTCTTATCGTCTTGCCTTGCCACAACCATGAATCTCTTTGGCATCGTCGGCATCTTCTCGGGCGGCCTCATGGAGATGGCAGCCTTCAACTTTATTCCGCTCATGCGCACGCATGCCGGTGCCTATCTTTTGGCGCTCGGTATCGGCCTTGCCTTTAGCCTCATCTTTTTTGTTAGTTTTCGAGCACTCATCTTGGTCTATGATCTTAAGACGCCGGGCCGCGAGAATCATGTCGCCAATCGCGCGGCAATCGATTGTTTAACGGGAAGCGACTTTGCCAAAGAGCAATCTCCCAATGACGAGGTCAATAGTCGATCCGATCAAGATCACGTCCTCGCTGAGCGGGTAATTCAGCTTTTAGGTGGCGTTGGCAATATCGTGGGCGCAACCAACTGCGCCACGCGCCTGCGCGTCGAGGTCGCAGACCCTTCCATCGTTGCAGATAACGCGTCGTTTGTCGCGGTGGGCGCCAAGGGCCTCATCATTACGGGCAAGACCGCCCAGGTGATCATCGGCATCTCCGTTCCCCGCGTTAAAGAGCATTTTGACCAGATCATGGGCCTCGAGCCGGGATTTGTGCCCGCCACCTCGGCCTCCCCTGCCGCCAGCGCAGCCCATAAGCGCGGCGATATCTGCTTCTTCGATATCGACGGAACGCTCGCCTGGCAAGACCCTCGAGTGGCACAAGAGCTTCCCGAGAGCGAGCGTGACCTGTCCCCTTATCCCAACGAGGCGGTCTCGCAGGCCATCCGCGATTTCGTTGCAAACGGCAACATGGCCTTTATCTGCACAGGACGCACCCTCAGCTGCATCCACCCCAAACTTCTTGAGCTGCCCTGGACCGGCATCGTCTGTCTTGCGGGCGGTTACGCCGAGATCGACGGACACGCAATTCGCGATCTGTCGATGACGCCCAGTATGCTGCAGCGTCTTGCCCCCTACCTTGAGCAATCGGGCGAGGTCATCCGCTTTGAGGGCCTCAACGGCGTCGTGCGCATGAGTGCCGATGCCCCCGATGCTCCCGGATACGCGCGCACCCTGGGCGACGCAGTCACGCAGCTGCAACATTACAGTGTCTACAAGATCTTGATGTCTACATCGCTCGCCAACCACATCGCTCAAGATAAGGCACTTGAGCCGCTGCTGTGCTTTAACGAGCTCGAACTCGAGGTAACCGAAATCTCGCCCCGCGAATGCACGAAGCGCGGGGGCATCCAGTCTGTACTCGACGCCCTCGATCCCCACCACGGAACCGTGTACGGCATCGGCGACGCCAGCAATGACGTCTCGCTGATGAACGCCGTCGATGTCGGTATCGCCATGGGCAATGCGCCAGACTATCTCAAAAAGCGCGCCGACTACATCACCGACTCGGTCGACAAAGATGGCGTCGTCAAGGCGCTCGAGCACTTTAGGCTTATATAAGCAGCCGGCACGCGCACGCGTCCCGTTTCTCCAAATCGCCAAAACAGACGCGCCGGCAACTCCAATGTGGCAATATGGTATCTGCACACCGCAACGATGTAACCCAAGAAAGAATGCGAGAACCCGTGTCCAGTCCGTTTACCAGCTTTTTAGCCCAGCACTTTGACCAGATTAACGACTATCTGGCCACGTTCTTTGACGGACAGGCGACCTCTGCCGATATCGAGCGCTACCTGTATGCGCCGCTCTCGGCTTTTACGGCCAACGCCGGCAAGCGCCACCGCCCGCTTATCTGCATGCTCGCCGCAACCGCAGTGGGCGGTAGCTTTGAGAGCGCCCGCAGCGCCGCGGCAGCCATCGAGCATTTCCAGTCGGGCGCGCTGATCCACGACGACATCGCCGACAACGGACAGCTTCGTCGAGGCAAGCCCTGCATGCACCTTACCGAGGGCACGGGCCTTGCCATCAATTGTGGCGACCTGGCGCTCACCATGGTCACCAAGACGGTTCTCGACGACCCTACGCTGGAGTCCGACGTGAAGCTGCGCGTGCTCCACGAGCTTACCGAGATGATCGTCCGCACCATCGAGGGTCAAGCACTCGACCTGGGTTGGGTCCGCGACGGGCGCTTTGATATCTCGGTTGATGACTACCTGGACATGGCGACGCACAAGACCGCGTTTTACAGCGGAGCCACGCCGCTTGCCGCCGGAGCCATTATCGGCGGCGGCAGCGATGAGCAAATCGAAGCGCTGCGCGCCTTTGGCCTGCACACAGGCCTCGCCTTTCAGATTCAGGACGACCTGCTCAACCTTGTCGGCACTAAGGAAGCCGCCAACAAGGACTTCCGCACCGACATCACCGAGGGCAAGCGCACGCTTGTCGCCGTACACGCCCTCTCTGATGAGCGCCACCACGACGAGGTCGAGGCGATTCTTTCCTCGGGCACCGATGATCCCGCGCAGCTCGCACGCGCCGTGGAGATCTTCCAGGAGACCGGCTCCATCGATTACGCCCACACTTACGCGCTCGACCTGACCGCTAAGGCCAAAGCGGCCATCGAGAACGTTGAGCTTGATCCGCACGCACGCGAGCTGTTCCTCTCCATGGCAGATTTCTTTGTGGAGCGCCTTAACTAACGGGGGTTATAAAACCTGTCAGCAGCGTATTTAGGCACAACTTGCTACACTGTTGAGTGCATGTTTATGCATCCCTTTGCGTTGTCTATCCGACAGACGCTCAAATAGTACGAATGGTACGCCGAAAGGGGTTCGTTCATGGAACCTATTACAACGGGCATGCAAGGAGCAGCCGTCGAAGACGTGCAGTCTCGTCTCCTGCAGCTCGGCTACACGATTGATGCCGCCGAAGTCACCGACAAGTACTTTGGAGCCACCACTGAGCAGGCCGTCAGCACCTTCAGGCTCGACAGCGGCCTTGCTGCCGGTCATGCCGTCGATATCCCCTGCTGGAGCGCCCTTGCAGACGCTTCGTATAAGCTGGGCGACCGCACTCTCTATCTGCGCATGCCCAATTTCCATGGCGCCGATGTGCAGGCCCTGCAGCGCGCTCTCAACGTTTTGGGCTTTGCCTGTGGCGAAGACGACGGCTACTTTGGTCCGCATACCGAGGCCGCCCTGCAGCAGTTCCAGGAAAATGTCGGCCTGTTTGCCGACGGCATGGCCTTCCAGGACACCTACGCCTACATCAACCGCCTGCACCATGTGTGGGAGGGCAAGCCCTCGGTCACCGAAGCCGAGCCCCGCATCGGTTTTGCTCGCGCCGCCAACGTACTCGAGCGCTTCCAGATTGCCGTTATCGGCGAGGACCCCATCGCACGCAGTGTTGCGTCGCGCATGTGGAATATCGCCACGGCAACGACCGACAACAGCGGCATGATGCTCTGCGACTCCGAGGTCCCAACCGACGTTGACCTGGTGCTCGAGATCGCAAGCGACGAGCTGCCCGCCGACGCCGCACCGCGTGCCACGATTGCCCTCGCCGAGTGCCACAACCTGGCCCAGCGCATCCGCACCGCCAATGTCGCCGCACAGCAGAAGCCGGCACGCATTCGCATTGAGCTCACGGGCATGACGCGCTACAACGGCACCTTCACGGCCAGCGACGCGCAGACACTCGCCGTACGCCTGCTCGATGGCGTTTGCGATGCCCTCGCAGATTAGGTAAACTAAACGAGTTGCTTTTGGGCAACACCACACATTGGGACGTAGTTCAACGGTAGAACTCCGGTTTTTGGTGCCGGCTGTTGGGGGTTCGAATCCCTCCGTCCCAGCCATTAAAATTGAGCGCCCTGAGCCCATAACGGCCCAGGGCGCTTTCTTGTGGGCAAGCGGAGGGATTCGAACCCGCAAGGGTGCGGAGCTGAGGAAACGCAAAGCGTTTTCCAGCGCAGCACGCAAGGAGCAAAGCGACGCAGCGGGGCGCGGCCGCCGAAAAGGCGGACGCGGAATCCCTCCGTCCCATATCAACAGAGAGCCCCTGACATTCAGCGAATCGGACCGACGCCGCCAAGCGGAGGGATTCGAACCCGCAAGGGTGCGGAGCTGAGGAAACGCGAAGGCGCCCCAAGCCCATTAGGACCAAGAGCGCCTAACATCAAGAAAATATCAGCCCAGTTCCGAAAAGCGAGCCGCATGCAACAACCAGGTAACCACAGGCCCCGGGAGAGCGGGGACACCGGCTTAGGTTTATCGCGAGTTCCGCACGAACAGGAGGCCACTTAATGTGGCCTCCGTCGTGAGCAGGACTGTAGAGCAGGAAACCTAAGCCGGTGTCCCCGCTCTCCCGGGGCCGAACGCCCTAGTTGTTGAGCATGCGGTCGAAGCTTCCCGAGTCGCCATCCCGATAGTCGGCGGTCATCAGGATCTCCTGCGGAATGCGCCCGCCCTCGCGCAGCACATTGCGGAACTGCACGCGCGTAACCATGGGCAGATCCTTGATCGTCGCCGCCAGATTCTGCGGCACGCCCTGGTTGGCAGCCGCGGGCTCACACTCGCCGCCGGCCTTCACGCGACGCCTATGCTCGGCGAGCATGGCGCGGTACATGCCGGCATGCAGGCGAATCTCAACCACATTGGCATTGCGAGCCTGCTCGACGATGCGCGCGCCCTCGCGGTCGATATCGCCCACATAGTAGACGTAGTTAAAGCGATAGCCAATCTCGGCCAGATAATCGTCCAGGGCATGCGAGACGCTCGCCTTGCATCCGCCGCCAAAAATCACGCCGCCCACCTTGATGCCAAAGAGCTTAGCGTGCTTGCGGCCACGCAGCAGCTTGACGATCTCGTCGTAGGTGTCCAGGTTCTCGACCATAATGAACGGCTTGTCGGCTCCCAGCGTAAAGAAGCCCGTAAAGTGCACGGGGCGATTGGGGGCGACCTTGATCGCCTGCATGCTGATGCCCTTTTCGGTCATACGCCTGATCAAGCGCTCACCGTGCTTGCCGTCAAAAGCCTTCTCGTCGTTAAAGATCTGGTAGGCACGCTGGCGGCGCGAGGCAACCGGCGTATCGGCACCTCGGTTCTGCTCGATCCAAGCCTGGATGATTGCGATTTCCTCGGCAATCTTGCGGTTGGACATCTCGTTGTGCTGAGTGCGCTGCGGAGCCTTTTTGCCGTCCTTGCCCTCGACCTTTACGATCTGTGTCTGCTGCTCCTTGATCTTAGAGAGCGCCGTGGGCGTAGGGACAACTTTGAGCAGCTGCCTGCCTAAAACGCGGGCAAGGGCAAACGCCGAGGCCTCACCGTGAACGGCCGACTTGGGCTGCTGGGCAGCAGTATCTGCTGCGGCAGACTCCGGCTTCTTCTGAGACTTGCGCTTAGAATCGCCTTGGGAATTGCGCTCGTGCTTCGGCATAGACGCCTGCTTCTGCGGACGAACGGACTTGCTCTCCTTCGCCGGCTGGCGCTTAGGCTGCCCCGAAGAAACCTCGGCCTTCGCATCCTCGTTCTGCGGCGTGGTCTTCTCGGTTGCAGTCTCGGCATGGGAGCTGCGGCCCCCACGATGGCGACGGCGGCGAGGCTTGCTCGACGCGCCCTGCTCCGTCCGCTCATCAGTAGGCTGCTGGCCCTTGGCCTCGGCATCAACCTCAAGCTGCGGCTCAACAGGCTTCTGCTCGCGAGCCACCGGCTCAACGGCCTTCTCGTCCTGGGTGGTCGAAACCGACTCGCCCTTCTCCTGACGCTTTACGGGATACGCACGCCCCGCAAAACCGCGGCCGGGACGACACGAACCCGGAGCCTTCTTGGCAGACTCCTCAACATCGTCTGCAACCTCAGAAGACTCTTCAACCTCACGCGCGGCATCCTGCTGTGCAGTCTTAAAGTGAGCACCGCGACGACGCTTGGGCTCTTGGGCCTCCACGGGCTTTTGCTCCCTCGCGGGCTTCTGCGACTCGGGGGCATCCTCGGTCTCAACAGCCTCAGCATCCGTCTCACCCTTTCGAGCAACGGCGCGACGGAAGCGCTCCTGCTGGGCGCGGCGCTGCGCATCGCGCTTGCCACCCCCGCCAAAACCGCCGCGTCCTGCCTTGGCCGTAAAGGCACGCACGACGTTCTCATCGAGCAACTCATCGGTATCGACATGCTCACGCGGAGCAGCTTCTTCCACAGCAGGCACGTCGGCGGAATCCTCGACGACAAAATCTTCGACGGACTCGGCAGGCTGCTCCTGGACATCGCGGATCTCGGCATTGATGGTATAGAACGCCGGGCGCCCGTTAATGCCGCTACCCTCGATCTTGGTCACGATCTTTGCCGCGATAAGCTCATCGCGCATCGCCTTGGTGTCGCACTCCTTATCGACGGAGCGGAAAATCTGCGCCAGCGCACTCGACTTAATCTTGAGCGCCTTGCGGCAGAGCAGGTCGTAGGCAACCAGCTTGGCGCGCTCGGCAGAAAGCGACGTCTGGCTGCTCAGGCGCTCAGCCAAAGCATCGACATTGTTTTGATTATCGGAATATACCGTCTTGGCCACGGGGCCCCTTTCATATGTACACATATACGTCTATATGGTACAACGCACGCCCTTATCCACGCAAAACATCTGCGAGAACACTCGAGCGTCACCCGCTTTCGCATGAAAAAAAGACCGAGTCCGCGTCGTTGCGGACCCGGTCTTTCCGAGTCATATGGATGAGAGATTCAACCCGTCCGACCGACTAGGCCTTGACGGCCTCGGCGTCGGCAGGAGCCTCGGCGGCAGCGGCGCGACCGTACTCGGCCTTGCCCATATCGGACCACTCGGGCTCCTCGTCGGGCATGGAGCCAGCCTCCTTGCCGAAGAACTCCTTGAGGCAGTTGACGGCGACGATGAGGCCCAGGACCATCAGCAGGACGGCAAAGACGAGCTGCAGGCCCTTGGTGGCGGCGACAGAGACGGCGGCCGTGGTGGCGGTAGCCGGGATGGTACCGAAGAAACCGTAGGCCTGGACGGCGGTCATGCAGCCCATGGCGCTCTGGACCAGCGAGGTGAAGGTGCAGCAGAGCAGGAAGACGACGGGCACGTAGAGCATCCAACCCTTGCGGCCGGTGCACTTGCAGAACACGGCGAGGGTGATCATGGTCATGCCGCCGAGCAGCTGGTTGGAAGCACCAAAGAGCGGCCAGATGTTGGCATAGCCACCAAAAGCGAGGGCGAGACCGGGAAGCAGGGTGACGACCGTGGCGAACCAGGGGTTGCCGAGGACCTTCATGTAGCCGGCCTTGGACTCGATGGCCAGGGCGTCGTTGGTCTGGGCAAAGAACTCGGAGAACGAGGTGCGGGCGATGCGGGCGACGGCGTCGAGCGAGGTCAGGGCCAGAGCGGAGACGTTCATGGTCATGAAGACGGTAGCGAGCGTGCCGTCAACACCGAAGGCCTGCATACCGCGGGAGATGCCGGCGGCGAAGATCTGGAACGGGGTGGAAGCGACACCGGCGTTGAGAGCGCCAGTACCGGCGGTGTTCATGTCGGAGAACATGATGCCGGCGACGATGATGGCAAGGATGCCGACGAAGGACTCGACGATCATGGCGCCGTAACCGACCTTGACGGCGTCCTGCTCCTTCTCGACCTGCTTAGAAGAGGTGCCGGAAGAAACGAGGCTGTGGAAACCGGAGAGAGCACCGCAAGCGACGGAGACGAACAGGACCGGGAACATCATGCCGGAGGCAGTGGAGAAGCCGGTGAAGACCGGAGCGGTGATAGTAGCCTGACCGTTGACGCCCAAGACGACGATGCCGAGGACAGCGCAGACGATCATGACGATCATCATGATGGAAGTGAGGTAGTCACGCGGGGTCTTGAGCATCTGGATGGGCATAGCGCCAGCGAAGACCAGGTAGACCATGACGACGGCGAACCACTGGAACTTATCCAGGTAGACCGGAAACTGCATACCGACGGCGAACATGAGGACCATGAGGACCACGCCGGTGACGAACTCGGCAGCACCGGTAAGGTTGAACTTCTTCTGGGCCCAACCAAAGGCGATAGCGACGAAGGTGAACAGGATGGAGATGGTACCAGCGCAGCCGGCGGCATAGGACTTGGTGAAGTCGATGGCACCGGTAGCAGCACCAGAAGCGTCAACGGCCGGGGTGAACATGAACGTCTTGCAGACCATGTCGGTAAAGGCGGCGATGACGATGATGCAGAACAGCCAGCAGAACAGCAGGAACAGGCGACGGCCGGTCTTGCCGATATACTTCTCGATGAGCTGAGCGAGTGACTTGCCGTTGTTCTTCATCGAAGCGTACAGGGCACCAAAGTCGTGGACGGCGCCAAAGAAGATGCCGCCGACGAGGACCCAGAGCACGACGGGCAGCCAGCCAAAGGCCATGGCGACGATCGTACCCGTGACAGGGCCAGCACCGCAGATCGAGCTGAACTGGTGCGAAAACGCGGTGAAGGCGGAGACGGGCGAGAAGCTGTTGCCGTCCTTCATGCGCTTGGCCGGCGTGAGGGCCTCTTTGTCAACGCCCCACTTGTTGGCCAGCCAGCGGCCGTAGCCCAGATAGCCGCAGGCGAGCACCGCCGCGGCCACAACCATGAGCAAAACTCCGTTCATTACATTTCCTCCTCTAAAAAGAACTTCCTAGACATAAAAATGAGGGCCGTCGGTTGCGCTCGACGGCCCTCATCTTCATCAGCCGCCCGTTATCGTACGGGCTAGCTGTATGTGCTAACCCGCATCAGATAATTACTACGCTGATAATGTTTAGCTGATGCGTGAACATGTCTAAGAAATCCTCTTCAATCATGATGCGAACGATCCGTGCGTGTTCACATCCCCCAGTGGTTGAAAAGGAGTATGAAACTTTAGTTACCTAAAGTCAACGCAAATTTGTAATGAATTTTCAACTTTTTTGGATTTCTCGGTATAAAACGCCACTGACCTCGGACTTTACCCGACAAAAGTTTTTGCATGAGAGATGCCCCTGAGGGCCGCGGGAGCCGGGCGGCGCATATGAACTTTCCTGCTCTACAGTCCTGCGCAAGACGGAAAGCACATTAAGTGCTTTCCTTTGCGTGCGGAACTCGCGA